>NZ_JAEMSG010000179.1 GCF_016462945.1 Mycolicibacterium sp.
GGGTGGCCCGCTCCCGCGCGGACGCGCTGGCGTGGTCGGTGCGACTGGTCGGCGAGCACGCCGAGGAGTGGCTGGCGAAGTTGCGCGCCGCGATGGAACAGGTGGACGAGGTCCGTGCGCAGGGACCCGAGCTGTAAGACCCGTATCCACACCGCGTGAGCCACCGGTGGCTCACGGCCGTTCCCGGTACCCTCCGGAACATGCCGGAAACAGTGCGGGAACTCATCGGTGTCTACGACGCCGACGGCACCCTGGCCGGCGAAGTGCGCTACTGGATCGGGGCACGATTGGGCCGGACGCACTGCGGGCTGTGCGAGATCACCCACGGGCTGTTCACCGAGCGCGCCGACTGGCGGCAGTGTCGCGATCAACTCGACGTCGAGTTCCATACCTATCACCGCAATGATGCGCCTGCGGACGTGCTCGCTGTGGGGTCACCCGCGCCGTTCGTGGTCGCTCGCACTGATCGCGGTCTGGCCGCATTACTCGGCCCCGCCGAACTCGACGCGTGCGCCGGTGATGTCGAGGCGTTCCACCAAGCTCTGAGTCGCGCGTGTGCTGAACGCCAACTCGGCGGGATCTGAGCCTCACCTCTGCACGAATGGAAGTTTCTAGCGGTCAGGATGCGGCACCGAGTGCAGATCCAGTGCGGGAATGCCCTCGAAGTCCTCGGGATTGCAGGTGTAGAGCGGAAGACCGTTGGCAATGGCGGTCGCGGCAATGAGAGCGTCATACGCGCGTGCCGCTCTCTTGCGGCCGGCGGAGCGAAGGGCCGTCGCCACTGTGCCGAAAGCTCGGGCCGCTGCCGCGTCGAAGGCGATGGCGTCAAAGTCGTTTTCGGCCTGTTGAAGATGTGCCTGCCTCGCTGCGCTCTCAGCGCGGTCGGCGGCGATCTGGGGACCAACAGATAACTCGGCCAACGTGATCGTGCTGATCACCGACTGGTCGGGGAGAGTGGCCGGATCGGCGATACGGCCCAGCAGAATCACCGTGGAGGTGTCGAGCATGCCGACACCCATCACAACCCCGGTTCGATGATGGCGTCGAGGTCAGCGCGCAGAGCCGCGGGGTCAACCGGGGGGAGGGTCGGGCGACCGTCCTTGCCCAACCACGCCATCGCCGCGGTCACTAACGCCGCCGTCCCGGTGTTCAGCGTCGGCTGGATGACCGGTGCGAAGCGGGGGGAGTGGTTGGACGGGATATCGGTGGCCACCGTGCCCGCCGCATACGCTGTGGCGAACGCGGCCGGGTCCGATCCGCCGAAGAGCCAGAAGCAGTACGGGGCGCCGACGCCGTTGGCGATGTCGGAAAAGTCCTCGCTGCCCATCACCTTCGGTGCGGGCACCATCACCGCCTCGCCGAAGTGTCCGGTGAACGCGCCGGTGACCTTCTCGGTGACGTCGGCGTCGTTGTCGGTCAGTGGCGCGTGCTCGAAGTATTCGATGTCCGGTTCACGGGGGCAGTTCGACGCCTGGCACTCGGCGGTGACGATGCGGCGGATCGCGTCGAGCAGTGCGGTGCGCACCGTCTCGCTGTAGCTGCGGATGTTGATCTGGATCTCGGCGGTGTCGGGGATGATGTTGGCCTTGGTGCCGGCCAGGATGCTGCCCACTGTCAGCACCGCGGTGTCGCCGGGGTCGATCTCGCGGGCGACGATCGTCTGTAATCGCATCACCACCGCCGCAGCGAGCACCACCGGGTCGACGGTGGTCTGCGGCATCGACGCGTGCCCGCCGCGGCCATACAGCGTGATCTTGATGCTGTCCGCCGCGGCGAACGCCGGCCCGGCGGTGGCGGCCAGGTGCCCGGCAGGCAGGGGCGTGACGTGCTGACCGAGTGCGATGTCCACCTTCGGAATTCGGGTCGCCAGACCGTCGGACACCATCCCCCTGGCCCCGTTGATGGTCTCCTCGGCGGGCTGGAACAGCGCGATAAGCGTTCCGCTCCAATGCTTGTGGGAGTCGGCCATCAGCTGCGACGCACCCAGCAGGCACGTCACATGCATGTCATGCCCGCACGCGTGCGCGACGCCGTTGTTGGTGCTCGTGTACGGCAGGCCGGTGTCCTCGGTGAGCGGCAGGGCGTCCATGTCGGCGCGTAGCAGCACACTCGGGCCGTCGCCGTTGCGCAGCACGCCCACCACCCCGGTACCGCCGACACCGCTGATCACCTCAAAGCCGGCCGTCTTCAGCCGGTCGGCGGCCTTGCCCGCCGTGCGGTGCTCCTGGTGGGACAACTCAGGGTGGCTGTGCAGGTCCTTGTAGAGGTCCTCCTGCCAGCCACTGACCTCAGCGGCGCCCGCGAGGACGGCGGCAACGGCATCGTTCACCGCTCCAGTATGGCGATCACCCCGCGACGACCGCTACCTTTCGCGGACTGATGCTGGCGATGGGTCCGGGATTCAGTTTCATTGTGCCAATTCGCCGATCTTGAGAAACTGCCTCGATGAGGATCGCGATCGCGGGGGCGACGGGCACGGTGGGTCGCCATGTTCTCGAAGCAGCGCGAGACCGAGGGCATGAAGTCGTCGCGCTGTCCCGGTCGTCGGGCCAGGACGTGTCGACCGGCACGGGGCTCGTGGAGGCCATCGCCGGAGCGGACGCGGTCATCGACGTGACCAACGTGCTGACGACCAGCGCCTCGAAATCGAGGCAGTTCTTCACTCGAGCCACCCGCAATCTGCTCGCCGCTGAGCGCTCGGCCGGGGTGGGGCATCATGTGTCGTTGTCGATCGTGGGAATCGACGGTACCGACGCCGGCTACTACGCCGGCAAACTCGCGCAGGAACGGGAAGTTTCGGCAGGGGCGGTCCCATGGTCGATTCAGCGAGCGACCCAATTCCACGAATTCGCCGGACAGGTGGTGCAGCAAGCGACGTTCGGGCCGGTCGCGGTGATCCCCACGATGCTGATCCGGCCCGTCGCGGCGCGTGAGGTCGCCGAGCGACTGGTGGAGGTCGCCGAAGCCGGACCGGCCGGGCGGTTGGCCGATCTTGTCGGGCCCGCCGACGAACGTCTCATCGACATGGTGCGACGACTGCATGCCCGCGACGGCGTCACGGCACGTTTGTTTGAGGTCCGACTGCCCGGACGATATTGGCGCGCGGCGGCTTCCGGGTCACTGCGTGGCAACGCTGCCGAATCGGATCTGGCGCGGACGACGTTCGACCAGTGGCTGGACGGCCGGGTCACGTGACGGAACGTCGGCAACAAACCGGGATGTCAAACCATTGCCATCCCGCCCAGCCCGGAAACGTCAGCTAAGTCAGGCCGATCACCCGGGCACCTCGGTCAACCCCAGATCTCCGCCAACTCGCCGGCGATGGCGGTCGGGTCCTGATGATCGGTGTTGCA
>NZ_JAEMSG010000180.1 GCF_016462945.1 Mycolicibacterium sp.
CCGTGGCGCCGCCGGCCGACGCGAACGTGCCTGCTGCGCCCCCTCCGCCCCCGTGACCGGAGGCCCTCCCGGTGGCTCGCTGATAGGCGGATGGTCACGCTCGACGGTGTCACCCGTGCCGCTTGCGGGTGATCTTCGCAGTTCCGACGATCGCGACCTGCCCAGCCGCAACGACACACTGGGCGCGGCGCTCTCGCACGTAGCCGGCGGACCAGTGGGCCGGCACGCGTTGGTTGGCCGGACCCGGGTGTTCACACCGCTTCGGGTCATGTTCGCCATCGCGTTGGTGTTCTTGGCGCTGGGATGGTCCACGAAGGCACCCTGCCTGCAGACGGTCGGCACCGGCTGGCCAGACCAGCGGGTCGCCAATTGGGAGAACCAGCGTGCCTACTACGAATTCTGCTATTCCGACACGGTGCCGTTGTATGGCGCCGAGTTGTTGAGCCAGGGAAAGTTTCCGTACAAGTCAAGCTGGCTGGAACTGGACGCGACCGGAAAACCCCGGGCCCAATACGACGGCCGGAGCGCGGTGCGCTACATGGAATATCCGGTGCTGACCGGTGTCTACCAGTACGTGTCGATGGCGCTGGCCAAGACCTACACCGCCGTCGCCAAATCGAGTGGACTGCCGCTGCTGGCCGGGGTCGCAGAGGTGGTGATGTTCTTCAACATCTCGGCCTTCGGTCTGGCACTGGCGTGGCTTGCGACGGTATGGGCCACCTCGATGCTCGCCGGGCGGCGGGTCTGGGACGGCGCACTGGTGGCCGCGTCGCCGATTCTGATTTTCCAGGCCTTCACCAATTTCGACGCTCTCGCAACGGCTTTGGCGACGGCGGGACTGTTGGCCTGGGCGCGGAGGCGACCGGTGCTGGCCGGCATCCTTATCGGTCTCGGGGTATCAGCCAAGCTCTACCCGGCGTTGCTACTGCTGCCCCTGCTCCTGCTCGGCATCCGTACCGGCCGGTTCGGCGACGCCGTGCGCACCACTTCGGTCGCCGTCCTCGTCTGGTGCGCGGTCAACCTTCCGGTACTACTGCTGTATCCGCGTGGATGGTCGGAGTTCTTCCGGCTTAACACCCGACGTAATCAGGATATGGATTCGCTCTACAACGTGATCAAATCTTTCACCGGCTGGCAGGGGTTCGATCCTGATCTCGGGTTCTGGCAGCCGCCGACAGCGCTTAATGCCATCGTCGGCGCGCTTTTCGTATTGTGTTGCGCCGCAATCGCTTATATCGCACTGACCGCCCCCCGCCGGCCACGGGTCGCGCAGCTTGCATTCCTGGTGGTTGCCGCTTTCCTCTTGGTCAACAAAGTCTGGAGCCCGCAGTTCTCCCTCTGGCTGGTGCCACTGGCCGTGCTCGCCCTGCCGCATCGCCGCGTGCTGCTGGCGTGGATGACCGTGGATGCGTTGGTGTGGGTGCCTCGGATGCTCTATCTGTACGGCGAACGGAACAAGGGCCTGCCCGAGCAGTGGTTCACCGTGACAGTGCTGATTCGCGACCTCGCACTGGTAGCGCTCATCGTCATGGTGATCCGCCAGATCTACCGTCCCGCCGAGGATCTGGTGCGCATGCGCGCAGGGGATCCGGTGCGCAGGAGCGCTCGTATCGACGATCCGTCCGGCGGGGTTTTCGATGGCGCGCCGGACGCATTCCCGTCGTGGTGGCCACAACATCTACGTCCGGGTCTACGTCCGGGTCCAAGTCCGGGTCTACGTCCGGCCCAACAACATCAGGAGGTATGGGATGCACGTCGCGATCGCACTGTTTCCGCGCACAACCGCACTTGATTCTGTGGGACCCTACGAGGTCCTGCAACGGGTGCCGTCTATCGATATCGTTTTCGTCGGTCATCGGCGCGGGGAGGTGCGCACCGAAAACGGCATGCTGGGGCTGACCTGTGATGCGACTTTCGATGAGGTCCGCGAACCCGATGTGCTGCTGGTTCCGGGCGGCATCGGCACCCGCGAGTTGATGACGGACGAGCCGATGCTGGAGTGGGTGCGCGCGGTACACCGCCACAGCCGGTTCACCACATCGGTGTGTACCGGGAGCCTGGTGCTGGCCGCCGCGGGACTGCTGGACGGGTTGACCGCAACGACGCACTGGGCTGCGGCCGGACTTCTGGAGCCGTTCGGTGCGCGCTACACGGCCGAACGCGTCGTCGAGCACCTGCCGCAGCGGATCATCACCGCGGCGGGGGTGTCCAGCGGCATCGATATGGCGTTGCGTCTCGTCGAACTTCTTGTCGACCGGGAGGCGGCCCAGGCCAGTCAGCTGATGATCGAGTACGACCCGCAGCCGCCGTTCGACTCGGGCGCCGTGGCCAAGGCATCCGGGGCCACGCTGCTGCGCGCCCAGGAGTACTTCACCACGCGCAGCTGATTTCGCTGATCAACCCTGCTGCCTGTAGCCTGACGAGGTTGCCGACGCAGGTAACCCTCCTGCCACGGGTTGGCCGTGGCCGTATATGACCGTAGGAGGTGATGAGGTTTCCATGCGTCCTTACGAAATCATGGTCATTCTTGACCCCACTCTCGACGAGCGCACCGTAGCCCCGTCTCTGGACACGTTTCTGAACGTGATTCGCAGTGACGGCGGTTCGGTCGACAAGGTCGATATCTGGGGCCGACGCAGGCTGGCCTACGAGATTGCCAAGCATGCCGAAGGCATCTACGCCATTGTTGATGTCAAGGCGGAACCGGCCACCGTGTCCGAGCTCGACCGTCAGCTGAATCTGAACGAGTCGGTGCTGCGGACCAAGGTGATGCGGACCGACAAACACTGAGCCCGGTAAGGACTCCGACTCAAATACTGTCGTGGATAACGTTCACGCGGTGTCGTAGTCCCTACGTAGGCTCACGGGTATACCCACTATTCCCAGGAGGATCTTGTGGCCGGTGACACAACCATCACCGTCGTCGGAAATCTGACCGCCGACCCCGAACTTCGCTTCACCCCATCCGGTGCGGCTGTGGCCAACTTCACGGTGGCGTCCACGCCGCGCATCCTTGACCGCCAGACCTCGGAGTGGAAGGACGGCGAAGCGCTATTCCTGCGCTGCAGTATCTGGCGGGAGGCCGCGGAGAACGTGGCAGAGAGCCTCACTCGCGGATCGCGGGTCATCGTGACCGGCCGGCTTAAGCAGCGGTCCTACGAAACCCGTGAGGGCGAGAAGCGCACTGTTGTCGAGGTCGAGGTCGAGGAGATCGGACCCTCGCTGAAATACGCCACCGCAAAGGTCAACAAGGCCTCCCGCGGTGGCGGCGGGGGCGGCGGCTTCGGCGGCGGCGCTCCCGGCGGTGCACCTGGCGGAGCCCAGCGTGGGCCG
>NZ_JAEMSG010000088.1:0-5478 GCF_016462945.1 Mycolicibacterium sp.
CGGCGATGCCGCCGAAGCCGTCACCACTGCGGGTCTTGACCTCAATGAACACCACCGTGCGGTCACCGTCGGCGGCGATCACGTCGAGTTCGCCGTAGCGGCACCGCCAGTTGCGTTCCAGGATTCGCAGGCCGAGCGCGCGGAGATGGTCGACGGCCAACTGCTCGCCGACGGCGCCGAGCTCGCGACGGCTCAGATTCGCATCGGCCGGTGTGTGCATGCAGCCAGAGTGGGCTGCATCGGCGACAGGGATTGTTGAGCCGTAATGCCCGGGCCGGGGTTATCCCCACTGGCCCATCGGTGCACAGGCACTACTCCGGCAGGCGCAGATCCGGCTTATCGACCTCTTCGATGTTGACGTCCTTGAAGGTGATCACCCGGACCTGCTTGACGAACCGGGCCGGCCGGTACATATCCCACACCCAGGCGTCGGCCAGCCGAAGCTCGAAGTACACCTCACCCTCGGTGTTGCGCGGCACCAACTCGACGCTGTTGGCCAGGTAAAAACGACGCTCGGTCTCGACGACGTAGCTGAACTGCCCCACGATGTCCTTATATTCGCGGTACAGCGAGAGCTCCATCTCGGTTTCATATTTCTCGAGATCCTCGGCACTCATCAGCTCAGCAGTCCTTCATGTCGAACGGTCTTGTCAAACGATTCGGTCTTGTCAAACGATTCAGTCGAACGCACTTCCATCCTGTCCCACCCCTCGCCGTGGCTCTGCACCGGTGTCGCCCGCCGAACGTTGATGAACGAGTGGCGGTGCTGGATGCACGGACCCCGCTGTGCCAGTGCCGAGCTGTGCGCTGCCGTGCTGTATCCCTTGTGCTCGGCGAATCCGTAGCCGGGATGCTCATCGTCCATGGCCACCATCAGCCGGTCGCGGCTGACCTTGGCGAGCACACTGGCCGCCGCGATACAGGCCGCCGCCGCGTCGCCGGAGATCACCGGCAGTGACGGCATCGGCAGCCCGGGCACCCGGAAGCCATCGGAGAGTACGTATTCGGGGCGCAGGGTCAGTCCGGCGACCGCGCGCCGCATGCCCTCGATATTTGCCGCATGCACACCACAGCGGTCCACCTCGGCGGGTGGAATGAACACCACGTGGTAGGCCAGCGCGTAACGCCGGATGAGCGGAAAGAGTTCCTCGCGCATCTTGGCGGTGAGCCTCTTGGAGTCATCGAGCGCCGCGAGGCTCTGGACCCGGTTGGTTCCCAGGACACACGCGGCGACGACCAACGGTCCGGCGCATGCGCCGCGGCCAACCTCATCGACGCCGGCGACCGGCCCCAGGCCGCTGCGGCAGAGGGCTGACTCCAGGGTGCGCAGTCCCGATGAACGCCGGATGACCGTGCGCGGCGGCCACGTAATCGTCGGCATGGTCAACCCTGTTGCGGATCGAACGAGGAAACACCACCCCAGCGCGACGGCGGCCATGCGATGAACTGGGCCTTGCCGATGACATTGTCCACCGGAATCGTGCCCGCGTCCGGGTCGCCGGTGCACAGGATGCCCTGCTGGGCCTCGGCGGGAGTGCTGGCACAGTGCGCGCGGGAGTCTGCCGAGTGGGTGCGATTGTCGCCCATCACCCACAGCCGACCCTCGGGGACGCTCACCGGGCCGAACTCGTTGCCCAGGCAGGGATAGACCACCGGGTCGGCCATCATCGTCACCGGATCAAGGAACGGCTGCGTGAGCGCCTTACCATCGACGGTCAGACCGCTATCGGCGCGGCACTGCACGGTCTGGCCGCCGACCGCGATGATCCGCTTCACCAGATCGTTCTCGTCCGGGGGCACGAACCCGACGAACGACAGCGCGTTCTGCACCCACCGGATCGCGACGTTGTGGGAGCGGATGGACTTGTAGCCGACGTTCCAATTGGGCGGACCCTTGAACACGATCACGTCACCGGGTTGCGGGGAGCCGAACCGGTAGGTGATCTTGTCGACCATGATCCGATCGCCGACGCAGCCCTTGCAACCGTGCAGTGTGGGCTCCATTGACTCGGAGGGGATCAGGTACGGACGGGCCACAAACGTCAGCATCACGTAGTAGAGGACCACCGCGATCCCGACGAGGATTGCGCCCTCCCGGAATGCCGACCGCCTTGCGTCGCCCTTATCGAGAGCAGCATCACCAGACCGTGTTGTCTCAGGCTGCTCCGGCGTCGAATCGTCCGGGTCTTCAGTCGGGGTCACATCGATCAGCGTAGCCAGCCGTGAGCCGGAACCCCCGCCGCCCACACCGGGCAGCCAGCCGCCAAGCTCAGCGCTTCCACGGGCCCGAGGTCGAAGCTCAGCGCTTCCACGGGCCCGAGGTCGAAGCTCAGCGCTTCTCCTTGATCTTCGCCTTCTTGCCCCGCAGCTCGCGGAGGTAGTACAGCTTCGCTCGGCGGACGTCGCCACGGATCACGACCTCGAGGTGGTCGATATTGGGCGAGTGCACCGGGAATGTGCGCTCGACGCCGACGCCATAGCTTTCCTTGCGCACGGTGAAGGTCTCGCGGACTCCGCCGCCGGAGCGACGCAGCACCACCCCCTTGAACACCTGAATACGCTGCTTGTTGCCCTCGATGACCTTGACGTGCACCTCGACCGTATCGCCTGGGCCGAAGGTCGGGATGTCGTCGCGCAGCGACGCTTTGTCGATGAAGTCCAGAGTGTTCATTTTCTGACACTTCCTTAGCGGTCGGGCTGCGGATACTGCCTCGGCGCGCGCGCCTGACATCGCCGAGCGGGTAAACAACGTGGTGTTTGCGCAGCAGGCAGATGATCTGTCCCGCGCGGGCAACTACCCGATTGTGCCAGATACGCCTCCAGCCGCGAAATCGCACGCTATGACTGGGTCAGCGGCATGTCGCGGGATCATGTTGCGCTGTCTGTGCGGCGGGCGGTTAGGCTCATCAAGCCCGGCTTTGACCTGGCAAAGCCCCCCGTAGCGTTCGACGAACGCTACCGTCAAGCCGAGGAGAGCCTCATGCGACGCCGACCTCCGGTGCTGCTGGCCAGCATCGTCGCGCTGATGGTCGGCTTTCTGCTTGGCGCGTCCTCTGCCCAGTTGACCGCCGGCAACCATCCGCCCCTGCGGGTGGCATTGCTGTCCGGCCCCACCGGGGCCCCACTGGCGCCGGCGATACCCAGCGCAGCGCCGCCGGACCCGGTCGCCAACCTCGAGGCGATGGCGCGCAAGGCCACCTCGGATGCCGCCAGTGACGGCGCCGATATCACGTTCACGTTGCTCGACCGTAAGACCGGCCGGCTGATTTCCAGCGGAGACCAGGCGCCCTTCCCCCTCGCGTCGGTGGCCAAGCTGTTCATCGCGGACGACCTCCTGATGGGACTGTCGAAATCCAAGCGCAAGCTGAGCACCGAGGATCGCCGCAGCCTCGACGTCATGCTGCGCTCGTCAGACGATTTCCCGGCTGATGACTTCTGGATCCGGGACGGCGGCAATGCGGTCATCGCCCGGGTCGTGGCTCGGTACGGGCTGGCCTCAACCACCGCCCCCTACGACGGTAACTGGTGGAACACGATGAGCACCACCAAGGACCTGGTGCGCTATTACGACATGCTGCTGGACGGAACCGGCGGCCTCCCACCGGAGCAGGCTGCGGTGATCATGTCCAATCTGGCCGCTTCCACACCAAAGGGTATCGACGGTTACCCGCAGCGTTTCGGTATCCCCGACGGTTTGTTCGCCGAATCGGTTGCGGTGAAACAGGGGTGGATGTGTTGCTGGAATGGCCCCAACTGGCTGCACATGTCCACTGGCGTCATCGGTGCAGACCGGCGCTACGTGATCGCCATGGGTTCCATGCAACCGGTAGACGATGCCACCGCACGGAATACGATGACCGAGACCATCAAAACGATGTTCCCGGGCGGCCGGATCTAGCCCGGCGCCGTCTCGTCGCGCAGGAGATCCGGCCGGCGTTGCCGGGTTCGCTGCAGCGACTGGTGATACCGCCACGCTGCGATGTTTGCGTGATCTCCAGACAACAGCACCTCGGGCACCGCCAGACCCCGCCATACCGGGGGCCGGGTATAGCCGGGACCCTCAAGCAGGCCATCGATGCACTCGGAATGTGAATCATCCTGGTGGGAAAGCGGATTGCCGATGACACTGGGCAGCAGTCGGACCACCGCCTCGATCATCACCAGTGTCGCGACTTCTCCCCCGGCAAGCACATAGTCGCCGATGGACACTTCTTCGACCCGCATCCTGGTGGCGGCGTCATCGGCCACCCGCTGGTCGATTCCCTCATACCGGCCGCAGGCGAACACCAGGTGAGACTCGCCGGTCCAGCGCTGTGCGTCGGCCTGGTTGAAGAGCCGGCCCGCCGGTGTCGGGACCACCAGAAGCGTTTCTGCAGTGCAGATCTCGTCGAGCGCATCGCCCCACACCGGAGCCTTCATCACCATTCCCGGCCCGCCACCGTATGGTGCGTCATCCACGGAACGGTGCACATCATGAGTCCACCGCCGCAGGTCGTGCACCGCGAAATCCACGATCCCGGTCTCAATCGCCCTGCCGGACAACGACTGCCGCACCGGATCGAGATAATCGGGGAAGATCGTGACGACGTCGATGCGCATCTCAGGCGTCCAGGTCCAGCAGACCGTCCGGGGGATCGATCTCAACGACACCCGAGGCGAGCGATACCGACGTCACGATCGCACTGACGAAGGGCACCAGGACCTCCGCACCCTCGGCGGTACGAACCGACAGCAGTTCCCCGCCCGCGGTGTGCAACACCTCAGCGACCGATCCGATCTCCGCACCCTCGACGGTACGTACCGCGAGACCTTCAAGTTGGTGGTCGTAGAACTCGTCGGGATCGTCGATCGGCGGTAGATCAGCCGAGTCGACGATGAACAAACCGCCGCGCAACGCCTCAGCGGTGTCGCGGTCCATGACCCCGTGCAACCGAGCCAGCATGCGTGCGCCGTGCGGACGGGCCGATTCGACCTGGACTTCCAGGATCTCGCCGGGCCCACGGGGCTTGAGCCGTAGGCGATTACCGGAAGCGAACCGTTGTTCCGGGTCGTCGGTGCGAACATCGACAACGAGTTCGCCGGTGATGCCGTGGGCTTTCACCACCCGGCCGACAACAAGCTCCATGAGGGCAGCTCAACTACCGGTCGGTGTCCACCACGTCGACGCGGATACCCTTGCCGCCGATACCCGACACCAGCGTCCGCAGCGCGGTGGCGGTGCGTCCACTGCGGCCGATCACCTTGCCAAGATCATCAGGATGCACATGGACCTCGACGGTCCGGCCGCGCCGGTTGGTCACCATGTCGACGCGAACCTCGTCCGGATTGTCGACGATCCCACGGACCAGGTGCTCCACAGCGTCAACGACGGATGAACTCATTCGGCGGCGGACTCAGCAGGAGCCTCAACCTCGGCAGGAGCCTCAGCAACAGCCTCGGCAACAGCCTCATCCTCGGCCGGAGCCTCGGCAACAGCCT
>NZ_JAEMSG010000088.1:5578-11586 GCF_016462945.1 Mycolicibacterium sp.
GCAACAGCCTCGGCAACAGCCTCATCCTCGGCCGGAGCCTCGGCAACAGCCTGCTCGGTCTTCTTGGCCGGAGCCTTCCGCTTCTTCGGCTGGGTGGCCTCGCCGGTCGGTGCGCCGTCGCCGGCGGCCAGCGCGGCGTTGAACAGTTCCAGCTTGCTGGGCTTGGGTGCTTTGATCTTGAGCGTGCCCTCGGTGCCGGGCAGACCCTTGAACTTCTGCCACTCGCCGGTGATCTTCAGCAGCTTCAGGACGGGCTCGGTGGGCTGCGCACCGACAGAAAGCCAGTACTGGGCGCGATCAGAGTCGACCTCGATCAGGCTGGGTTCTTCCTTGGGGTGATAGCGCCCGATGACCTCGATGGCGCGCCCGTCGCGACGGTTACGAGCGTCGGCGATTGCGATGCGGTACTGGGGATTGCGGATCTTGCCCAGCCGGGTGAGCTTGATTTTGACAGCCATGACAACAACTTCTCCTGTGATCTCACGCTGCAATTCAGCAATCACCGACGGGTTGCCGGAATCCGGTTTTGCCTCGCGTGGGCGGCCGACGAGAGAGCTTCAGTGCACTCCAACCCGTGGCCAGCAACCGAGTCTGCCAGATCACGCGGCTCCGGCGTTAATCGCCCGAGTGATCTCAGAAAATCTTGTCCATGCACTTGGTCTCGATCCGGCGGGTCATCCGCCAGCCCTCGGGGGTCCGGATGAACTCGTCGTCATACCACAGCGCACAGAGCAGGATTTGCCCGCCATCGTTGAGTTTCATCGGGTTGAAGCACATGGTGCGGCCTGAGGCGTTGTCCCCGCCCACCCGGATATCGAAGTTGCCGACCAGGTGGTAGTAGGCGGGAAAGTTGGGCAGTACTTCGGCAAGCCAGGCCTTGACTTCGGGGAATACGCCGTCGATGCCGCCCATTACGCGGTAGTCGATATAGGCATCAGGGGTGAAGATCGCATCGAGGTCATCGAATTTGCGCTGGTCGATCGCGGTTGCGTAGTCGACCACCAACTGCTGGATTTCCAGTCGATCGGAGATTTCCGCCAGGCTCATCATGCGTCGATTCAACACCGCCCGACGGGGCCGCTGCGCACCGGTTAGGGTGTCGCCCATGGCTAGGCTCATGACCGCTTTGGCGGCTTCCATGGCACTCGTGGTCAGTACGGCTGGTATCGGAGCGGTATCGCCCGCGGCCGCCGATCCCGACGTCCAGCCCATCGGGTCCACGGCTATCCCCGAGGGGCCGGCACCGGTCTGGATCGTCGCCGACCTCGACACCGGCCAGGTGCTGGCCGGCCGGGAGATGTACGCGGCCCACCCGCCGGCGAGCACCATCAAGACCCTGCTGGCTCTCACCGCACTCGATGAGGTGGACCTGGACTCCACCGTGGTCGCCACCCCGGCCAACACCCACGTCGAGTGCAACTGCGCGGGAGTCATAGCCGGCCACTCCTATTCCGCACGACAGCTGCTCGACGCGGTTCTGCTGGTGTCCGGAAATGATGCTGCCAACGCACTGGCCGACATGCTGGGCGGCTACGACGTCGCGGTGGACAAGATGAATGCCAAGGCAGTAGCCATCGGCGCCACCAACACCCACGCCACCTCACCCTCAGGTCTGGACGGTCCGGGCGGCGCGGGCTGGACCACCCCGCATGATCTGGCTGCCATCTTCCGGGCCGCGATGGCCAATCCGGTGTTCGCCCAGATCACCGCGACCCCGTCGGCGCCGTTTCCCACCGACACCGGTGAGCGTCCACTGATCAACCAGAATGACCTTCTGGTGCGCTATCCGGGTGCCATCGGTGGCAAGACCGGCTTCACCGACGCGGCGCGCAAGACTTTCGTCGGGGCAGCCGAGCGCAATGGCCGACGGCTGGTCATCGCGATGATGTACGGCCTGGTCCACGAAGGTGGGCCGACCTACTGGGATCAGGCCGCGATGCTGCTGGACTGGGGTTTCGCCCAGGGCGCGGCCGAAGCCGTGGCATCGCTGTAAAGCTTTGCGCAGCAACACATATTTAGGCGCAGCAACACAAATGTAAGCGCAGCAATGCAGGTCCACTACGAACCGCCCCCACCAGTTCGATGGGGGCGGTTCGTATCCGGTTGTTGGAAATCCGGCGGTTGAAAACCGTTTAGCGGTTGAAACCAGGCAGTGCGACCTCAGCCTCGCTGAGTTCGAAAGGCGGAGGCGCCAGGACCGACGGTGCGGCCTCGCCCAGGTTCCCCGTCTCTGCCGGCATTGCGCCGGTGGAACCTGTAGCGGGACCAGTGATGACCTCCGAGGTACCGGATCCCATACCGATCACGGGCGTGCCCTCAAGCGGGATGGCACCGGGCACCCAGCCGAGGATGTCGCGCGTGCCGTCATTCCACACGACGCTGTTGGGCATATCACCGATGACATCGAAGTAGAGCGTGCCGGTGGTGCTGCCACCCGGCGGAATCTGCGCGCCGTTGATGCCGCCGGGCGCGTTGAGGATGACCGGGTCGCCGTCTCCGCTCTCAGCGCGGGCGACGAATCCACCGATCTGGGGGTTGGACCAGCTATCGAACGCCTGCACGGTCAGCGTGGCTTCATACAACGCGCCACTGTGCGGTACGGGGTCGGAACTCGGGGAGAAATTCATCACCGTGTAACCGATCATCGGAGCGCCATTGCTGAAGTTGATCCGCTCCTGCTCTCCGAAGATCTTGATATTGTCGGTCGCCCACGCGGGCGCGACGGTGACGGCACCGATTCCGAACGGGATTGCGGCGGCGACAACGATTCCAGCTAGTTTCTTGGTACTCACACTGACTCCTTCTGTTCGCGGAATTATATATCGCCGCTACCAATCAGAGACCGCTTCGAACCCGAACCGCGGTCTTACCCCGTTAGCCTAGGGCCACATGGATGTCATGTCGCGCTGGTTGAGACATATTGCCCTAATCACCGTTGCCCTCGTCACCGCGACCGGGCTGATCGCGGCGTTTGCTCCGGTCATCGCCGCCGCCGATCCGGACAGCCAACCGGCCGCGATGACCGCACCCGACGGTCCGGCACAGGCCTGGCTGGTCGCCGATATGGTCAGCGGCCGCATCCTCGCCGAAAAGGACGCCTATGGGCGCCACGCGCCGGCCAGCACCATCAAGGCCCTGCTGGCAATGGTGGTCCTCGATCAGCTCAATCCCGATGCCGCGGTCCGCGCGACGCCGTCAAGCACCGATGTCGAGTGTTCGTGTGTCGGCCTGGTGCCCGGAGCGGTCTACACCACCCGGCAATTGCTCGACGCTCTGCTGATGGTGTCCGGCAATGACGCCGCCAACCTGCTCGGTGAGATGCTGGGCGGCTCTGCGACGGCCGTGGCAAACATGAATGCCAAAGCCGCGCAAATCGGTGCGCGCAACACCCGGGCCGGTTCGCCATCGGGCTTGGACGGCCCGGGCTGGGAATCGATCACCACGCCGCAGGACCTGGCGGTGATCTACCGGGCGGCGCTGAACTACCCGCTGTTCGCCGAGATCCTGCACCAGTCCGCAGCGCAGTTCCCCGATGGATCCGGCGGATTCAAGCAGATCGCCAGCCACGACCATCTGCTGCCCAACTACCCCGGCTTCATCGGCGGTAAAACCGGATACACCAATCTCGCCCAGGAGACCTACGTTGCCATGGCCCAGCGGGACGGACACCGGTTGATCGCAGTGCTGATGTACGGCGACAGTGACCTGTGGAACCAGGGTCGGACATTGCTGGACTGGGGCTTCCGGCAGTACGGCTAGTAAACCCGGCCGCGCAATATCACCCGGTCGGGCCGGGACAGTACCGCCGCGCCGGATCGCGGATCGGTGGCAAAGCAGAGCAGATCAGCCGGAGCACCGTCAGTCAATACCGGACGGCCCAGCCACCGGCGGGCGGCCCAGCAGGCCGCACCCAGCGCCTCGGTCGGCGTCATGCCGATTCCTTTGAGTGCCTCCACCTCGCCGGCGATCAGGCCGTGGGCCATCGCGCCGCCGGCATCACTGCCGGCGAAGATGGGCACACCGGCCTCGTGGGCGGAGCCGATCCGTTGCCGGCAGCGTGCATAGAGATCCCGCATATGCGACGCATAAACCGGGTATCGCGTCGCGGCATCGGCGAAGTCGGGGAAGTTCTCAATGTTGATCAGGGTGGGCACCAGCGCGGTGCCCCGTGCGGCCATCATGGCAACGGTGTCCTCGGTCAGGCCGGTGCCGTGTTCGATGCAATCGATGCCGGACTTGATCAATCCGGGCAGGGCGTCCTCGCCGAAGACATGCGCGGTCACCCGCGCACCCTCAGCGTGGGCGGCGGCGACGGCGGCAACCAGAACCTCATCGGACCACAGCGGGGCTAGATCACCCGCGGAGCGGTCGATCCAGTCGCCGACAAGTTTCACCCATCCGTCACTGCGACGGGCCTGTTCGGCCAGCGCTTCCGGCAGTTGCCATTCGTCTTCGAGTTCGATGGCATAACCCTGCATATACCGCTTGGGGCGAGCCAAATGCCTTCCGGCTCTGATGATCTGGGGCAGATCGTGGTGATCGTCGAGGATCCGGGTATCGGTCGGTGATCCGCAGTCACGCAGCAGCAGTGCGCCCGCATCGCGTTCGGTCTGCGCCTGGGCGATCGCCTCGTCAAGTTCGATGGCGCCGTGCGGGCCGAGTCCGACGTGGCAGTGCGCGTCGACCAGACCGGCCACGATCCAGCCGCCATCGAAGATGGTCTCGGCACCGCGCACGGGTTCACTGCGCAGGATCCCGTCGGCGATCCACCACTCGACAGGCTGGCCGTCAGGCAACCCGCGGCCGCGGACGTGCAGCGCCGTAGCGGCCACAGCGCTAGTTCTTGCCGGGAAACTTCAGCTTGGACAGGTCGAACCCGGCCAGTCCGGGCGGGAGCTGGTTGAGTCCCTCGGGCAGCTGCGACAGATCCGGGAAATCGGCCGGCATCTGCCCATCGAACAGCGCATTGCGTGCCTTGGCCGGGGTCGGGCCGCGTCCCTTCTTGCCCTTCTTGTTCTTGGCGTTGCGCTTCGACGACCGGCGGGCGAAACCCAACCCCATCGATCCGGCCATCTGCGACATCATCTTCCGCGCCTCGAAGAACCGATCGACGAGTTGGTTGACCTCCGAGACCGCCACGCCCGAGCCGTTGGCGATGCGCAGCCGCCGTGATGCATTGATGATCTTCGGATCGGCCCGCTCATCGGGTGTCATCCCGCGGATGATGGCCTGCAGGCGGTCGAGATGGCTGTCGTCGACGGCGGCCAGCGCGTCCTTCATCTGCCCCGCGCCGGGCAGCATGCCCAGCAGGTTGCCGATCGGGCCCATCTTGCGGATGGCCAGCATCTGTTCGAGGAAGTCCTCCAGGGTGAGCTCGCCGGAGCTGATCTTGGCCGCCGCGTCCTCGGCCTGCTGCGCGTCGAAGACCTGCTCAGCCTGCTCGATCAGCGACAGCAGATCGCCCATCCCGAGGATCCGGCTCGCCATCCGGTCCGGGTGGAAGACGTCGAAGTCCTCCAGTTTCTCGCCGGTGGAGGCGAACAGGATGGGGACGCCGGTGACCTCGCGCACCGACAGGGCCGCACCACCACGGGCGTCGCCGTCCAGCTTGGTCAGCACCACGCCGGTGTAACCGACGCCGGCACCGAACGCCTCGGCGGTGGTCACCGCGTCCTGACCGATCATCGCGTCGAGCACGAACAGGGTCTCGTCAGGTGACACGGCGTCGCGGATCGCGGCTGCCTGCGCCATTAGGACGTCATCGATGCCAAGGCGGCCGGCGGTATCGATGATGACGACATCGAACAGTTTCGCCCGGGCCTCGGCCAGACCGGCGGCCGCGACCACAACCGGGTCCCCGGGACCGGAGTCGGCGGACTCCGCCGACCCCGCAGAGGTGCCCGGGTGTGGGGCGAAGACGCTGACCCCGGCCCGCTCACCGACGATCTGCAACTGGGTGACCGCGCCAGGGCGCTGCAGGTCGCAGGCCACCAGCAGCGGGGTGTGGC
>NZ_JAEMSG010000181.1 GCF_016462945.1 Mycolicibacterium sp.
CCAGCGCCTTCTTCTTGGCCGGGTCCTCGACGAACATCCACTGCCAGCCCTGGGCATTGGATCCGGTGGGCGCCTGCAGCGCGATATCGAGGCACTCCATCAGTACCTCGTGGGGTACCGGCTTGTCGAAGTCGAGGCGCTTGCGCACCGAGCGGGTGGTGTTCAGTACTTCATCGGCGGTCAGGTTCAGCTTCATGGGGCGAGACTACCCACCCGGGCATCACCGGAAATCCCGGGATCGGGAGCCGACCGCGAGGGTGATGGGCCGCATCTTCTCGGCCAGCACTGTCACCGCACCACTGGCGTTCTGCACCTGGCCGCGGATCAACAGCGCCGGTGCGCTTTGAGCCAGCTTGCGGTATCGCGCCCATAACCCCGGCACGCACAACACATTGACCATGCCGGTCTCATCCTCGATGTTCATGAAGGTCACCCCGCGAGCCGTGGCCGGCCGCTGCCGATGGGTCACCGCACCGGCGATGAGAACCCGGCTGCCGTTGGGAACTGACAGTAGCCGTTCGGCCGGGGTGACGCCCAGCGCGTCGAGGTCCGCACGCAGGAACTGGGTCGGGTAACTGTCCGGGGAGACACCGGTGGCCCAGACATCGGCGGCAGCGAGTTCCACCTCGCTCATCCCGGGCAGGGTGGGTGCGGTAGCCGACGAGCCCACCCCGGGTAGTCGGTCCGGACGTTCGGTGGCGGCGGCCCCGGCTGCCCAGAGGGCCTCCCTGCGGGTGACGCCGAAGCACCCGAGCGCACCGGCGGTGGCCAGTGCTTCGGTCTGGGGAACCGAAAGCTGCACCCGCCCAGTTAAATCCAGCAGTGACGCGTACTCGCCTGCGGTGTGGCGTTCGTCGACGATGCGCTGTGCCAGATCGGTACCGATATTGCGCACGGAGCCAAGGCCGAGCCGGACCTCCAGGCCGCGGTTCTCGCATGTGGCGTGGGCACCGCTGACGTTGACGCACGGGCCATGTACGAGAACCCCGTGGCGGCGGGCATCGGCTACCAGCGATTGCGGTGAGTAGAAACCCATCGGCTGGGCCCGCAACAGTGCCGCGCAGAATGCCGCCGGGTGATACAGCTTGAACCAGGATGAGTAGTACACCAGTGAGGCGAAGGAGAGCGAATGACTCTCCGGGAAGCCGAAATTGGCGAAGGCCGCGAGTTTCTCGTAGATCCGGTCGGCGATACCACCGGTGATACCGTGCCGCTGCGCCATCCCGGTGTAGAATCGGTCCCGTAACCGCCGCATCTTCTCGGTGGAGCGCTTGGAGCCCATGGCCCGGCGTAACTCGTCGGCCTCGGCAGCCGAGAAACCCGCACAGTCCACCGCCAATTGCATGAGTTGCTCCTGGAAAAGCGGCACGCCCAATGTCTTTCGCAGTGCCGGTTCCATCGACGGGTGGTCATAGGTGACCGGTTCCAGACCGTTGCGCCGCTTGATGTAGGGATGCACTGACCCGCCCTGGATGGGGCCCGGACGGATCAAGGCCACCTCCACCACCAGGTCGTAGAACACTCGTGGCTTCAGCCGGGGCAGGGTGGCCATCTGGGCGCGGGACTCCACCTGAAACACTCCCACCGAGTCTGCGCGCTGCAGCATCTCGTAGACACCCGCATCACAGAGATCGAGGCGAGCCAGGTCGACCTCAATGCCCTTATGCTCGGCAACCAGGTCGATGACATAGTGCAGTGCTGAGAGCATGCCCAGGCCGAGCAGATCGAACTTCACCAAACCGATTGCCGCACAATCGTCTTTGTCCCACTGCAGGACGCTGCGATTCGCCATCCGCGCCCACTCCACCGGACACACGTCGGCGATCGGGCGATCGCAGATCACCATGCCGCCGGAGTGGATGCCCATATGCCGGGGCAGGTCGGAGATCTGATTCGCCAGGTCAGTCACCGACTCCGGAATATCTTCGGCCTGCTTGCTCCAGGCATCCTGCTGACCCTGCGAGAAGCCCAGTGCCCGGGCCATATCGCGGATCGCGCTGCGCCGTCGGTAGGTGATGACATTGGCGACCTGTGCCGCGTAGTCGCGGCCGTAGCGGCCGTAGACGTACTGGATGACGTGCTCACGCAGATCCGACTCGATATCGATATCGATATCGGGCGGCCCGTCGCGGGCCGGCGACAGGAACCGTTCGAAGAGAAGGCCGTTGGCCACCGGGTCGACGGCGGTGACGCCGAGGGCGTAACAGACCGCCGAGTTGGCGGCCGATCCGCGGCCCTGACAGAGGATGTTGTTGCGGCGGCAGAACTGGGTGATGTCATGCACCACGAGGAAGTAGCCCGGAAAGTTCAACGCGGAGATGACCTCGAGTTCCCGTTCGATCTGCGCATAGGCCGCCGGCGCACTGACCCGTGGCCCGTACCGCCCGGCAGCACCGATCATCACCAACTCGCGTAGCCAGCTGTCCTCGGTGTGCCCGTCGGGGGTGTCGAAGGGCGGTAGTTGCGGGGCGATCAGTGCCAGTTCGAACGAACACTGCTCGCCGAGATCAGCTGCCGCCGTGACGATCTCGGGACACTGGGCGAACAGCCGTGCCATTTCATCCCCGGAGCGCAGGTGTGCACCACCCCGAGGTGTCAACCAGCCGGCCGCATCGTCGAGAGACTGCCGTGCCCGGACCGCCGCCATAGCCATCGCCAGCCGACCACGCGAAGGCTCGGCGAAGTGCGCCGCCGTGGTGGCGACCACACCCACGCCGATCCGCGGTGCAAGGTCGGCAAGCGCGGCGTTGCGCTCATCATCGAGTGGATCGCCGTGGTGGGTCAGCTCGACGCTCACCCGGCTGGCGCCGAACCGGTCCACCAGATCAGCAAGTGCGGCGGCAGCCGCATCGGCTCCACCGGTTGACAGTGCTTGTCGCACATGGCCTTTGCGACAACCAGTCAGGATGTGCCAGTGCCCGCCGGCAGCTTCGGTGAGGGCGTCGTAGTCGTAGCGGGGCTTGCCCTTCTCGCCGCCGGCCAGATGTGCGGCGGCCAGTTGGCGGGACAGTCTCCGGTAACCCTCCGGCCCACGCGCCAGGACCAGCAGGTGCGCGTCGCCCAGCGACAATTCAGCGCCGAAAACGGTCCGCATACCGAGTTCGCGGGCCGCCTCGGCGAAGCGCACCACGCCGTAAAACCCGTCATGATCGGTGAGCGCGATCGCGCGAAGACCCAATCGCGCGGCCTCAGAGACCAGTTCCTCCGGGGTGCTGGCACCGTCGAGGAAACTGAAGGCCGAGTGGGCGTGCAACTCTGCGTAGGGCACCGCCGAGCGAGGGCGCTCGGCATAGGGC
>NZ_JAEMSG010000089.1:0-7173 GCF_016462945.1 Mycolicibacterium sp.
CAATGCCGAGCAACGCCGAGCAATGCCAAGCAAAGCCGCGCAGCGCCGCGTGCAGAGGATCGAACAGCACTGCGCCGGCGTTGGCCACGCCACCGCCGATGACCACCAGATCCAGGTCGCATACCGCCGCGACGGAGGCGATCATGGCCGCGATGGCATCGGCTCCGCGCCGGAAGGCCCGCAGCGCGATGCCGTCACCGCTCGCAGCAGCATCGGCAAGTTCCTTGGCGCCGGCGTCGGGTGCGGCAATCCACCCCTGCTCGCGGGCCCAGCTGACCAGATTCGGTCCGCTGGCGATGGCCTCGACGCAGCCGTGTCCGCCGCAGCTGCAGGGCGGTCCGTGCTGATCGACGACGACGTGGCCGACATGCCCGGCGTTGCCGCTGCGTCCGCCGTAGGGCGCGCCGTCGAGCACGAGGCCACCACCGATACCGGTGGACACCACCATGCCGAGCATGAACGTCGCACCCTGCCCCGCGCCACACCAGTGCTCGCCCAGAGCCATGCACAATCCGTCGCCGGCCAGTCGCACCGGCACACCGGGTACCGCGGCGGCTACCCGATCGCGGATCGGGAAACCGCGCCAGCCGACGATGTTGAGCGGGCTGATGGTGCCGTCGGGCAGATGGATCGGCCCGGCCGAGGAGATTCCCACTCCGCTGACCTCTCCCCCGGCCGCGGCCAGCGCGTCGACGACGGTGCGCTCAGCGGCGGCCCATACCTGTTCGGGGTCGGTGCTACGCGGGGTGGGCTGCCGATTCTGATGCAGCAGTTGACCTTCTGAGTCGACGAGCCCGGCGGCGATCTTGGTGCCGCCGATATCGAGGACGAGGGTGGGCCGTCGGGCAGGAGCGAAGCGACCCGGGGATTTAGGAGAGGCGGCCATCAGTGCCTGTGCACGTTATCGGGCTGACGGGGATCGCCGGGATGTTCGTAGCCCGGCGCCAGCCACACCAGGGCGGCGGTGCGCTGGCCGAGCCAGAGCCGGAACGCGCGCCGGCGGGCCGCACCCCGCAACATCTCCGCGATCTTCCGCATCGCGTCGGCCTCGGAGTCCGACGCGAAGCGGCGCGGGTTGCGACGGTGGTAGTCGGCGATGGTGTCCTCATCGACGTCGACGCCGGCGGTGACATGCGCGTACACCGCCCGCGCGAGCGGATCGGCCAGCACGCCGACGGCGACGCTGCCGATCTCCAGCCGTGCGGTCAGGTCCGGCAGCACGGCGTCGGTGTCGGGGGTGGAGTCGGTGACGGTGACACCGAGTGCGTCGGCCTCGCGGGCCACCACCCGTTCGGTCACCAGCAGTTGGGTCAGCCACCGCCGGAGTTGACGGCCCTCGCTGGTGTCCGGCCGCGGCAGCGCGGCGGTCTGCGGCGAGGTCCGCAGCACCGCCTCGCGGGCGTCAACCTCGCCGATCTCCACCGGATCCCCGGCGACTGTCGCCGCGAGATTCATCGGACGGTCACCGCCACCGCGGGCGTGTAAAGCAACCGCCCGGCGCAGCCGACGCGGATCAGCGCCCACCACGTTCCGGGTGTGACCCACGGCGGCGGGCTGATATCGAAGCCCACCTCCACCGCCGAGCCGGCGGGCAGGTCCGCTCCGCAGGCTGCCGGGCCCATCCATTCCCAGGTGCCCCACGGGCTGATCAGGTGGGCCTCTACCGCCAGATCCGCCCGGGCGTCGGTGCTGACCGTGACGGCGATCCGGGCCCGCTCGCCGCGATTGACGACAACATCGGTGGGTTCGGTGATCAGACGCACCAGTTCCTCGGACCGCTCGGCGCCGACGGTGATGACGCAGACGTCCTCCACGGTCTGTCGCCAGGCGGGCGGGACGTCGCCGGCCAACGTCAACTGGGCGCGCACCGGGTAATGGCCGGGGGTGGCGTCATGCGGCACGGTGACGGCGATCTCGAACTCGCGGTAACCGCGGGCGGGCAGGTCGACGGGTAAGTCGCCGCTCGGTTCCCACCCGCGCGGGTAGCGCAGTCGCACCGTGCCGGCCAGGGCGGCGTCGCTGCAGTCGCTGGCCACGGTCACCCGCAGATGTACCGTCTCGCCGGGGGCGGCCGTGAGCGCCTCGGGATGAAGGTGGGCGACGGCGGGCAGTCCACCCAGCGGAGCCGGGCCGCGGTTGTGCAGCCAGTACCGGGCATACAGCGGTTGGGCGGCCTCGGCATCGGGGGCAAGTGCCACTTCGCCGGCGTCGATCAGCGGCGTGGCGTCGAGCCGGGCCGCCACGGTCGCGATCTGGTATCCGTGCAGATGCAGCGGCGGGTCGTCAGCGAGCCGGACAAACTCCAGCAGATTGGCCGATGTCAATTCCGAGAGCGTGCCCACCGGGCTGGCGATCACGATATCGGTTGGCGCACCAGTGGTTTCGATCAATCGGATGGTGACGTCGGTCGGATCGACCTCGACTGAACTTCCGGTGGCCGTCGGATTCCCCCGAACCTTCAACGCGCCCAACTGAACCGTTCGCTCAGGCTGGACGCTCAGTAGCGAACCGTCAGCAGGCAGTTCCCCGCCCGCCTCGTCCACGACGACGGCAAGCAGGGCATGATTGAATTCCGCACTCCGGAAGGGCATTTCAACCGCACGCCAGTCCCCCGGACCGGTGACCAGAGCGAAGTCGAAGGTATGGCTCCAGTGCTGAAGCTGGAAGTTGGAGCCGTCCGGGGCTTTGCGTTGCGGTGGGTCGATCCACACACCTGAAGGCCAGCCGGTGCACGACCGCATCAACGAGGTGTGCAGGGTGCCGTCGCGTTCGACGGCGAAACCGGGAACCCCGCGGTTGATCAATGCGACGGTGTGTGACTCGAACTCTCCGCAGTCGGCGGCAACGTCTTGTTCGACGATGATCTCCGCATCATCAAGATCGGCCACCAGCGCGTCGATCGCGCCATTACCGGCGACGATCAACACCGGCAATACCAGCACGCCGCGGAGGTCGGCGTCAGGAATCCACACCGCGGCGAGGGAACTCGCCGCCGGCACAAAAACCCGGGCCGTTCCGGTGGCGGCGAGTTGGCGATTCAACTCAGCCGCATAGACCGGATCCGCGGCCGCGAGCACAGCGGCGGTGAAGGCATTGACATCAGGGCCGCCTAAAGAAATGCGGGCGTCCGGCAGGTTCGAGTCGACCTCGAGGTGGCCGTACCGGGTGTGCTCGGCGGCGCTGCAGGTGGCAGTCACGCCGGTGCGTACCAGCGCCACCATGAGATCGCGGGCCACGTCGCCGGCTTCGCTCGGCGCGATGACTTCAGCGACCGACACCGCCCGGGTCGCCGACCCCACCCGAATCCGGGCAGCAGAGGACAACCCGAACCAGCCGTGCGCGGGGTTGTCCAAAGTCCACGGGTGCGCCGCGGTGTCGACGGCGTGATCCTCGCCGGATTCGTGGTCATGCATCAGCCCGAAGCCGCGGCCCACGACGGCGTCGCCGACCTCGCTGACCGGCAGTGCGCCGGGCACCGGGCACGGCCAGCGCAGTCGCACCAGTCGGTCGGCACCGGTGAACTCGTCGATGACGGTGCGGCAGTCCACCCGGTCGATGCCGTGCCACAACGTCAGCGTCTGGGTGTAGCGCAGCACCTCGCCAATGGCTCCGCGGACCACGATCCGCTCGCCCAGTGGGCTGCGATAGACCGCAACCGATTCCGCGCGCGCGGCCGATGAGCATTGCACCGGACCGATCGGCAGCAGATGCCACGGCCCCTCGCCGGCGTCGGGGTGGGCCGGATATTCCTCGTAGACGGCGAGTTCATTGCCGGCCCCGCCAGAGGCAATCAACTCCCGTCCGGACTCGATCTCGACCAGGGAGACGACGGTGCCGCCGCGGGCCGGGTCGACGCGCAGGCGGTGGAACTCGTTGGCGATCGAGATGCGAGAGACGGGTTCCCACTCGCACGTCTGCGAACCGGAAACAATCTGATAGGTCCGCCAGCCCAGCGAGCCCACACCGTCGGCCCGCCAGCTCACCGAGTGGCCGTCGTCCTCCACCAGTGCTGCCACCTCGGTTCCGTCGGCGTCGAGTACCTGTACCGATGGACCGACCGGCTCATCGAGGCGGACGGTCACGATATCGGTTCGGTTGTGCGCCAACGGATTCCACACCACGACCGAACGCGACGAGGTACGCACCGCTCGGGACAGCAACTCCAAAGCACCCGTGCGAGCAGCAGTGCCCAGTTCCCAGGCATCCCGCCACCCGGTGAGCAGATCGAGATACACCTGATCGGACTCGCTGCCGGTGATCGCGTCGTGGTGGGCGCCCCAGGCCAGTTGCACCCAGGCCTTGGCCAGTGCCGCTTCCGGATAGCGCGCACCGGCCAGCAGGGACGCGAACACCGCGAATCGCTCAGCGCCCAGCACCGCGTCCTCGGCGGCCCGGTTGGCCTGTTTGGTGTCGATATAGGAGACGTCCTTGCCGGTGTAGATGGGGTTCATATCGCGGGTCTGCGGTGAAGCGGTGGCACCGCGTTCGGAAAGCTCGGCGCGCACGGCGGCGAAGAACTCGCTAGGCACAGCGCAGACGAATCGCGGCCAGGTGTAGCGGGAGTTCCAGTCGTGGTGGATATCGGTGACCCAGGCGTTCGGCGGGGTGTAGTCGGTGCCGACCGGCAGCAGCACGTTGCGGGTCAGCGCGACCGACTTCAGTTCGGAGTACAGCGTGTAGGTGGCGTCCTCGGCTTCGGCCAGCGAGGTCGAGGAGTCCATCCACCAGCCGGCCGCGTAGTGCGCCGGCATGTAGTGCGTCAGCAGACCCACACCCGAGGGGGCAATCCACTCGAACTCGCTGCGGAACTGCATGCGGCGCGGATCACCACTGTGTCCATCTTTTTGGGCACTCATCGGCCCCCACTGGTGGTAAGGCCCACGCGCCCACGACGATGAGGTCAGCCCGGCGTCGGCGGCCATACCCGGAAATTGCGGGTCGTGACCGAACACGTCGAGCTGCCAGGCCGTGGCCGGGTGCGCCCCGAGCACGTCGCGCTGAAAGCCGATGCCATGGACGAAGTTCCGGATCGATGTCTCGGGTCCGGTGAGGTTGGTGTTGGGTTCGTTGTAGGTGCCGCCCATCACCTCGACGCGGCCCTCGGCGATGAAACGCAATAGATCGGCGCGGTCCTCAGGGTGGGCATCGAAATAGGGCTTGAGGTAGTCGACTTCGGCCAGCACGAACTTGTAAACCGGTTCTCGTCGCGCCATCTCCAGGTGCGCTGCCACCAATGCGAAAGCGTTGTTCTGCCTACACCGTCCAGGCGGGTCCTCGGTCCACAAACTGGTATAGGCGCCCTGGGTGTTCCACCACACCGGGTCGTAGTGGAAGTGGCTGATCATGTACATCGTCCAGCCGGGTTCGGTGACGGTGAACTCGAACGCGAACTCCTCGGAGCCGGCCAGCACTCGGGCCGCACGCCGCTGTCCCGGCACCGCATTCTCGACGCGCACCGCCACCTCGACGGTCCCGTCACCTGAGACCGTCACCGGGTCAACCGTGCTCAAACCGTCACCGGCCACCCGCATAACGACCGAACCAACGGCACCCGTATAACCGACCCGGACCACTTGCAGCGGCTCTGCGGGGTCTCCGACAAACAATTCGGTGGCTTCCGCCGCGGTCACCTTCACGCCCGCAAATCTACGCGGCATGGGAGCAGCTTTCGAGATGTCTAACTGTTCACGTTCGTCATCTGCGAAACGCGTCCGGCGGTCACGCCGAGCATCGCCGCGGTATCGCGAACCGAGTATGACTTCGACAGGTCGCCGGCCAGCCGCGTCGTCGCCGCCACCAACTCACTTTCCGCGCGGTGAATTTCCGCGCGTATCCTCCGCAGCCGTTCGGCCTCGATCACCGATTCGTCGGCGACCTCGAAGTGAAAGTCGAGTTCGACGGCGGCATCGTCGGGCAGATCGTCCATGAGGACGACGACTTCGCGGACCGACCTGGCCAGCCCCTCCAGGGAACGGGCGAAGGTGTGGGCTCCGGGCACCGAGGGCACATCCGCCAGCCAGCTGTCGGCCTCGCGGGTGACGTGAACCGAGTAGCTCATATCAACCATCCTTGAAAATAAGTTCAATGGCTAAACATGACGGATGCTAAATCGTTTAACAACCCGACCCGGATGGTCACCTGCACGCCAGGAATCTACGCGCGTCACACCGCCCGGGGGGCTGTGATGGGCGTCCCAGGGATTAGTGGCTGACATGCCCCAACTGGCACAATGTCTCCAATGAGTTCCACTGATCGCCAGGTCGCCAAGCTCGATCGGGTGCCGTTGCCGATCGAGGCGGCCCGCATCGGCGCGACCGGCTGGCAGCTCACCCGAACCGGCGCTCGGGTGTTGACCAAGCTGGCAGGCAAGGGCTCCCTCGGTGACAAGGTCATCCGGGAGATCCCGCAGACCTTCGCCGATCTGGGCCCCACCTACGTCAAGTTCGGCCAGATCATCGCCTCCAGCCCGGGTGCGTTCGGCGAGCAGATGTCACGGGAGTTCCGTAGCCTGCTCGACTCGGTGCCGCCGGCCGATACCAACGAGGTGCACAAGCTGCTCGCCGCCGAACTCGGCGCTGACCCCTCGGAGTTGTTCGCCTCGTTCGACGAGGAGCCGTTTGCGTCGGCGTCGATCGCCCAGGTGCACTTCGCCACCCTGCACACCGGCGAGGACGTCGTCGTCAAGATTCAGCGACCGGGAATCCGGCGCCGGGTGGCCGCGGACCTTCAGATCCTCAAACGCTTCGCCCGAGTGGCCGAGCTGGCCAAGACGGGCCGGCGGCTGTCCGCCAGGGACGTGGTGGCCGACTTCGCCGACAACCTCGCCGAGGAACTGGACTTCCGCATCGAGGCGCAGTCGATGGAGGCCTGGGTGTCGGGCCTGCACCGCTCGCCGCTGGGCCGCAATATCAAGGTTCCGGACGTGCACTGGGAGTTCACCAGCGAGCGGGTGCTGACCATGCAGCGCGTACACGGCGTACGCATCGACGATATCGCCGCGATCCGCAAGCAGGGATTCGACGGCACCGAACTGGTGAAGGCATTGTTATTCAGCACCTTCGAGGGCGGTCTGCGGCACGGTCTGTTCCACGGGGACCTGCACGCCGGCAACCTGCTGGTGGACGCCAAGGGCCGGATCGTGTTCCTGGACTTCGGCATCATGGGCCGTATCGA
>NZ_JAEMSG010000089.1:7273-11479 GCF_016462945.1 Mycolicibacterium sp.
GACGTCAAGCTGCCGCGCGAACTGGTGCTAATCGGCAAGCAGTTCCTCTACGTCGAGCGCTATATGAAACTGCTGGCGCCGAAATGGCAGATGATGAGCGACCCAGAGCTCACCGGGTACTTCGCGAACTTCATGGTCGAGGTCACCCGCGAGCACCAGAGTGATGTCGAGGTCTGATGGAAATCCGCACCGGGACGGCAGCTATCGGGACTAACGACGATCTCGAGATTCACTACGAGGACATGGGCAACCCCGGCGACCCGCCGGTGCTGCTCATCATGGGCTTGGGCGCGCAATTGCTGTTGTGGCGCAAGGGTTTCTGCGAGCGTCTGGTGAACCAGGGCTACCGGGTGATCCGCTATGACAACCGCGACGTGGGGTTGTCGGGCAAGCTGCACGGCCGCCGCGCCGGAGGCTCACTGATCGCGGCACTGGCGCGGTCCTTCATCGGTCGGCCCAGCCCTTCGGTGTACACCCTGGAACACATGGCCGACGACGCCGCCGCACTTCTCGACCACCTCGGGATCGACCGCGCGCACATCGTGGGGGCGTCCATGGGTGGGATGATCGCCCAGATCTTCGCGGCCCGCTATCCGGACCGCACCGCGGGCCTGGGCATCATCTTCTCGTCCAATAACTCGGCGCTGCTGCCACCGCCGGCGCCCAAGGCACTGCTGGCGCTCATCAAGGGGCCATCGCCGGATTCGCCGCGCGAGGTGATCGTCGAGAACTCCGTGCGGGTGTCCAAGATCATCGGCAGCCCGGGCTATCCAGCGTCGGAGGAGCAGTTGCGGGCCGAGGCGATCGAGGGCTACGAGCGGTCCCACTACCCGCAGGGCATCGCCCGGCACTTCGGAGCAGTGCTGGGCAGTGGCAGCCTGAAACGCTACGACCGCCAGATCACCGCACCGACGGTGGTCATCCACGGCCGCGCCGACATCCTGATGCGCCCGGCAGGCGGCAGGGCGATCGCCGCAGCGATCCCGAATGCCCGCCTAGTGCTCTTCGACGGCATGGCGCATGACCTGCCCGAGGCGTTGTGGGACGACATTATCGACGAACTGACGAGCACGTTCGCGGAGTTCTCCGCGGCACGTTA
Organism: Mycolicibacterium sp.; assembly: GCF_016462945.1. GTDB lineage: Bacteria > Actinomycetota > Actinomycetes > Mycobacteriales > Mycobacteriaceae > Mycobacterium. The sequence continues at coordinate 8,373 of NZ_JAEMSG010000089.1, forward strand.
GCCGAACTGCATCCGCCCGAACCTACGGGTCGAGCAGACCGCTGCCGGTCAGCCTTCTTCGGTGAAATTCCGTGTCACCGCAGGGTCGACCGGGATGCCCGGGCCGGTGGTCGTCGAGACGGTGACCTTCTTGAGGTAACGACCCTTCGACGACGACGGCTTGGCGCGCAGCACCTCATCGAGTGCGGCACCGTAGTTCTCGGCGAGCTGCTTCTCACCGAAAGACGCCTTGCCGATGATGAAGTGCAGATTGGACTGCTTGTCGACGCGGAAGTTGATCTTGCCGCCCTTGATATCGGCCACGGCCTTGGCCACATCCGGGGTGACGGTACCGGTCTTGGGGTTGGGCATCAGACCGCGCGGGCCCAGCACGCGGGCGATCCGGCCCACCTTGGCCATCTGGTCGGGTGTGGCGATCGCGGCATCGAAGTCTAGGAACCCGCCCTGGATCTTCTCGATCAGATCGTCACTGCCGACCACGTCGGCGCCGGCGGCGATGGCCTGTTCGGCCTTCTCCCCTACCGCGAACACCGCGACCCGGGCGGTCTTGCCGGTGCCATGCGGCAGGCTCACGGTGCCGCGCACCATCTGATCGGCCTTGCGGGGATCGACGCCCAAGCAGATCGCGACCTCGACGGTGGCGTCCTGCTTCTTCGAGGAGGTCTCCTTGGCCAGCTTGGCCGCCTCCAGCGGGGAGTACAGCTTGTCGCGGTCGACCTTCTCGGCGGCCTCTTTATATGCCTTGCTGTTCTTGCTCATTGATATTCCAATCTTGTCGTGTTGGAGTTGTGGTGCTCGATCAACGCTCTTCGCGCAAGCGCTCATCAACGGGCCGAAGCGGGCCCTCCCACGTGGTCTATTCAGTTGTGAGACAACACTATTCGACCGTGATCCCCATCGAGCGGGCTGTACCCGCGATGATCTTGGCGGCCTGGTCGATATCGTTGGCGTTGAGATCTTCCTTCTTGGTCTCGGCGATCTCGCGCACCTGAGCCCACGTCACCTTGGCGACCTTGGTCTTATGCGGTTCGGCTGAACCCTTGGCCACGCCGGCTGCCTTGAGCAGCATCCGGGCCGCGGGCGGGGTCTTGAGCACGAAGCTGAAACTGCGGTCCTCGTAGACGCTGATCTCCACGGGGATGACGTTGCCGCGCTGGCTCTCCGTCGCGGCGTTGTACGACTTGCAGAATTCCATGATGTTGACGCCGTGCTGACCGAGCGCGGGACCAACCGGCGGGGCGGGGTTGGCCTGCCCGGCCTGGATCTGCAGCTTGATCAGGCCGACGACCTTCTTCTTCTTCGGGGCCATGACTGTGGGTTTTCCTTTCTGAAACTGACGAATTCGGGGTGCGTGTGCCCGGGGCTTAGATCTTGGCGACCTGGGCGAAGGTCAGCTCGACGGGAGTCTCGCGGCCGAAGATGGAAACCAGCACCTTGAGCTTCTGCTGTTCGGCGTTGACCTCGCTGATCGAAGCCGGCAGTGTCGCGAACGGCCCGTCCATGACGGTGACCGATTCGCCGACCTCGAAGTCGACCAGGATCTCCGGACGTTCCAGGGTGGCTTCTGATCCACCACCGGTGGGCGTCCTGCCGGTCTTCTTCACAGCCGGCGGCAGCAGGAACTTCACCACATCGTCGAGGGACAGCGACGTCGGCCGCGACGTCGCACCGACGAAACCGGTCACGCCGGGAGTGTTGCGCACCGTCGACCATGACTCGTCGGTCAGCTCCATGCGCACCAGGATGTAGCCCGGCAGCACCTTGCGGTTGACCAGCTTGCGCTGGCCGTTCTTGATCTCGGTGACCTCTTCGGTGGGCACCTCAACCTGGAAGATGTAGTCACCCACATCGAGGTTCTGCACGCGGGTCTCCAGATTGGCCTTCACCTTGTTCTCGTAACCGGCGTAGGAGTGGATGACGTACCAGTTGCCCGGCTGCATACGCAGTTCGTTGCGCAACACGGTCGCGGGGTCGAGCTCCTCCTCGGGAGCTTCCTCGACTGCCGGGACGTCGATGACATCGATGACGTCGACGACGGCGTCACCGGCGAGCGTTTCGCCTTCGGGGGTAGTCACGGTAGTCATTCCTCTCTAAAAAAATCTTGCTCGCCGTTGCGCTATCCGAACACCAGCAGCACGAGCTTGGCCAGACCCAGGTCGACCCCGCCGATCAGCGACACCATGAAGATCAGGAACACCAGCACAACGGCGGTGTAGTTGACCATCTGCTTGCGGTTGGGCCAGATGACCTTGCGCAGTTCGGCGACGACCTGCCTGAGGTAGTTCCAGACGAACACAAACGGGTTGCGGGTCGCTTCGGAGTCAGCAGCCTTGGCCTTCTTGACGCTCTCGCCGTCGTCATCGTCCTCGCCGAGCCCGAGTTCCAACGCCGTCGTCTCAAGGTCCTCGACCTCAGCCAGAGCGGTGCCGCCCGTGCGCTGGCGCGTCCGCTTACCGGTCGGACGCAGCGGCTGGGTCAGCGCGACCGTATCGTCGCTGCCGTTGCCTGCGGCAGTGTCAAGCTCATCGCTCACCGCATGCTCCTTCGTGTCGTATCGAGTCGGTGTAGGCCAGTCTATTCAGTTGAGCAGGGGCGACAGGACTTGAACCTGCAACCTGCGGTTTTGGAGACCGCTGCTCTGCCAGTTGAGCTACGCCCCTCTGCTTGTCTCCCACATAAGGCGCGCGCTCCCCGTTCGGTCAACCCGAACCGACGGACAGCGCGCTTAACGTGGGAAAACTCGAGTTTTGAGTGTACCTCGCAGCGGCTGACAGGTGGTAATCGCTATTCGCCGGCCGCCTTGCGGACCACCTGGCCGGTTTCGGGGTCCCATTTCACCGCAACCGAGTTGTCGCCCTCGTGGCCCATCAGGGTGGTGTAGGCCTCAAGTACCAGCTCACCGCGCTGGTTGGTGCAGACGTTGCGGGTGACGACGATATCGGCGCCGAAGCGCTCGTTGACGCTCTCGATGTGCATGGCGCCGTGCAGGACGTCACCGGCCACGATCGGCTTGTGATAAACGAATTTCTGGTCCACCTGGATGATCTGCATGGTCTCCATGCCCACGTCGACATGGGTGAAGAAGTGCTTCTGGATGATCAGCCCGA
>NZ_JAEMSG010000090.1 GCF_016462945.1 Mycolicibacterium sp.
TGGGAATACCTCGGGGTGCCGCGGTGATCAGTGAGGCGACGATCGTGCCGTGTGCGTCACAGTCCGTCAGGCCATCACCGCTCATGATGTAATCGCCGCCCGGTAGAACACGCAGTCGATCGTTGGGACTCACACCGGTGTCGATCAATGCGATCGAGACACCATTGCCGGTCGAGTATTGCCATGCCCTACTGATGTTGAGCATGGCGAATCCTGGCGTCGGGGCGGAGACATCGGGATCAGCTGTCGCCATGGTGCGAGCGCACTCATTGCTCTGCCGCATGGGCTGTTCGGGCGACGGCGGTCCATCCGGGGGTACCAACGAGGGATCCACTACCGGAGGAGCTACGGCCAGCGCCGCCGGCACATTGGCAGCGGTGCCCGTCAGTAGCACGGCCAACGTGAAAGCGATGCATCGCACTCCGCAACCCGGCCTCATCTCATCCGGACCCAACTGAACAGCCCGCCGATCCACGCAGCCAGGGGCATGGCGACCACGATGGCCGCCAGTTCAAGCCATTCGGTCACCATCCGGACCGGCGGCGTAAATCGGGTCACCGGAACCAGCAGCGCCACGGCAAGCCCGGCACCGGCGAAACCGATGAGGACGAGCGCACCGCAGAGCAGGGCCCCACCGGACTGGTAGTGCACCACGTAGCGAGCGACACCCGCACAGAACGCGGCCGCCGCACCGCAGACCAGGGCGACCGCCTGACGCCGGTCTGCGAATGCCCGCCCGCGGCTGATGAAGATAAGGACGAACAACCCGGCGAGAACCGCGGCGGCAGCACTTCGAGGCCGTCCCGGCAGCAGAGTCGCCCAGACGGCAACGGGCAGCGAAACTGCGCAGCCCATGCAGATCCCCGTCAGTACGGCGTTTGCCCGCGTCGCAAGTTCGGCGATGGCTGCACCGTGCGGCGTGGTGTCCCGGCTGGATCCGTCCAGGCCGTCTTCGTCGACAGGAGTGACGGCGTCCACCGGCATCCCGTCGTTGCGGCGGAAGAGATCACGGCCGGTGACAGAGCCGAAGTGGGGTGGCCGGATCCTGACTGCCCACAGGGCCACCGTCGGGCCGACTGTCAGCAGTATGAGGAGTCCGAACAGGACACACATCCCCAACCACTGAACCGGAATCGGCTGCCACATCCGGGCTGCAGCCACCAGACCACCGATGGTGCACAGCGTGATGACAGTCGCCGCGAAGGCGATGTTCCAACGCGTGACCACGGCAACGCCACACGCCATACTCGCGGTGGCCAATGCGGCGATGAACAGGTGCGCGCCGCCCAGTGTTCCGGGTGCCGCGGCCGCCACGCCGATCGCGAATGGCGGCACCGCGGGCCAGGCCAATCCGGTCAACAGGTCGCGGCGGTCGGGCCACCATCGCCACACCGAGAATGCGCCCGAGACGAGCAGCAGGCCGACGCTACCGGTGGCGATGGAGGGGGCGAGTGAATCGCTGCGAGTGCGAATACCGACGGCAAGGATGAGAATCGTCGCCGTGATCATGCCCAATAACGCGAGCCCTGTGTGTATCGCAGTCTCCGCAGTCACGGGCGGGAACAGCTTCTTGCCGATCCGGGCCAACCCGGTGGACAGCGACTCATACTGCGGCTCAAAGGAATCCCCCTCCTCGGCCGGCACGAGCAGGAGGGTGGAACCATCTTCGACGCCGAGTTCATCGAGAGTTTTCGCGATATCGAGGCGCATTCCGTTCGCGCGGTGCAACTCGTAGCAGACGCCCGGTTCGAAGGCAGGCACTCCACGGCGCTTCAAGTCCTCATTGAGCAATTCGACAAGGTCGTCCATGAACACGTCGATCGGCACCGAGGCTGGGTAGACCTGTGACACGAGATGTTCGCCGCAGACAACCGCCACCGCGCAACGGGAGGGGAACGCGACCCGAGCCATCACCGAGGCCGATCCGCTTCGGGCACGTACTTGTCCGCAAGGGCTGCGACGATCTCGAACAATCGCAACCGGGTTTTCTTCGCCAGCTCGCTCTGGATGTCGATGATGCCGCCCTTGGCCAGATGCGGATCATGGGGCAGGTACTCGACAGTGGCACCGGACCTGCTGAACTTCTCTGCGAGATAGGCACGGGCGTCCCTGTCATGCTCGCGGCGGATGTCATTGAGGATCACCATGCTTCGTGACACCAGTTCGTGGTAGCCCATCGACCGCAGCAGGTCGATCGCCCGAGTGACCGGTAGCGACGTGTCGGCGGTGAGGCCCGAGATGAACACCAGCGCGTCGCACGAATCCAGGACCGTCTTCATCACCGGGTGTTCGAGGTCATCTGCGGTATCGAAGAGAATCACGGTGTGGGTGCGTCGCAGTCGGGCCAGGACTCCGGTGACCATCGCCGGCACCAGTGGACGTGGCTGGTCTGACACGCGGTTACCGGATAGGACATCGAGTCCGACGCCGTTCTGACCCAGATGCTCGCGAATATCCGCGTAACCCTGAACATCGAGATCGTTCAAGACCGCCGAATAGTCCCCCGGCGGGGATTCGTCGATGCGGCCTGCCAGCGTCCCGAACCCCGGAACGGCGTCCACCGCCACCACGTTCTCCGGTCGGCACTCTCGAAAGACACCGCCGACGCAGGCCGTCACCGTCGTCTTGCCGACGCCGCCCTTGCCGGAGACCACCGCGATCACGTACTGCTTGCGGATATGTCGGCGAATGCGTTCCCGAAGTTCTCGGTAGTGCCGCTCGGCCGGCGATTCACCGGGATTGATCGTCGTGAGCGAGACCCGGTAGAGGAATCTGCGCCACCCCGAACCCGGCGGAATCTTGCGGGGCGTCACCATATCGGAGATCCGCAGCGTTCCGGAGACAGATTCCTGATGGCGGGCCGACGGGTGCGAGTCGATCACGGTCGCGTTCCAGTGATTCGTCATCTATACGGCCTTTCCATGAGAGTGCCCGGCGTCGTATGCCGGTAGGCGGTGCATCATTTTTCGAACGGCAGCGGCGATGTTTCCGACCGATCCGGGGCTGACGATCATCCACGGCCTGCCGCCGCGGACTACGCGCTCCGACACCAACCTCCCCGACGGTGTGTCGATGACGGTCACCGCGCCGGATTCGATGACTGCGCGCGAGGTCGGGCTTGCCAGGCCGGACTGTAGTGCGACCATCGAGGCCTGTGCGGAAAGCGTGGTGTCGGCGGCCAGCGCCAAAGTTCTCACCTGGTCGCTGTCACAGTGGTGATCGGTGAGGAACCTGCGCAGGCTGGCGCCGTCGTTGACCCTTGCCACCAGCTGCGCCACATCAATGGTGGCAGGGCGGCACTGCGCGGGTGCCATTGCGCCGCAGAGGCGTTCGATCTGGACGCTGATCAGCAGATCTGCGGCGTGCTGGCTTGTCGCTGTCCCCGCGCCACTGAGATGCACGGTGCTCCCACAGCGTTCCAAGGTGACCCACCACTGTGCGAGTCGCGCCAAGACGACCCGTTCAGGAGCTCGATCGCCCGATGGCGTCTGCGTATAGAACAGCAGGGCAACGTCACGCCGCGCAACAACGGTCAACCATTCGTGGACCGTGTCATCGACCGCACCGGCGTCGTCGATGGCACCGACATCGCGGAGTTCTGCGGCGATCGGATGCTCGAGTGCCATCCGCGGGGTCTCGATACTGGGTAGGTAGGGACGCAATCCGAGTTCGGGTGCCAGGACTTCGATTCCGGATAGCACCTGCAGTGCCCAAAGGCCGTCGATAGTGGTGGTCAACATTGGTTCCCCCGGGTGTGGCCGGTGGGGTCCGCGGTCGAACCCCACCGGCTCAGCGATTGTCGGTTAGAAGAGACTGCCCATCATCACGTCGGTCTGGTGGGCGCTGTCGTTGACGGAACTGATTGTTCGTCCGTGCTGATTCAGGGTGTCGATCAGGCCCCGCAGGCCCTGCAGCATCAGCATCTGCGCCTCGTGGAACGACGCGGCCGCGGTGCCCTGGAAGAAGTCGGCGATCGCATTGGTGCGCTGGGAGACATCGTCGTGAATCTCCATGAGCTGGGCCGAACGCGCTCCCACGTCGGAGGCGAAGTCGGCGACGCCGCCGTGGTGGTAGGTGATGTTGTCGGTCATGAAAGGTCCTTTCGTTGGGTACAGGGGTCAGGCGGTCGGGGCGAAACTGGTCAGGCTGTGCGCGGCATCTGCCTCGTGCTGCTCCATCAGCGCGGCGGCCTGGCTCAGGCCCTGGGCGAGTCGGGTGCCGCCGGTGATGGTCTGCTGCAGTTCGAGATTGATCTGGCCGGCGGTGTTCACCGAGGCCAACTGCGCCTGACCACCCCAGACCGCGGATCCCAGGCCCTCATGGCTGCTCAGGTAGCCGTTGGCGATCGACGTGGCGTGCTCGAGTGCCACCTCGATGGCTTGTCGGGTGCTCCGCAGCACCTCCGGCGTGACGATGAGGCTCATACGTTCTCCTTCTGCTGGTCGACTGGGTGCTCAACCCCTGATGGGAAAAGTGCGTCTGAGTATCTGGCGGCGCTGCGGCGGTGTCACTTCACCCTGTGGCACGCTCCACTGATGCGATTCGCGTTCAAGACCTCACCGCAGCAGACCACCTGGGCCGAGATGCTCGCGGTCTGGAAGGCCGCCGACGATATCGAGGTCTACGAGTCGGGCTGGAACTTCGACCACTTCTATCCGATCTTCGACGATCCAAAGGGGCCGTGTCTGGAGGGCTGGACCACACTGAGCGCACTGGCGCAGGCCACCACGCGGTTGCGGCTGGGCACCATGGTCACCGGCATCCACTACCGTCACCCGGCAGTGCTGGCCAATATGGCGGCCGCGGTGGACATCATCTCCGGTGGCCGGCTCGAACTCGGTGTGGGCGCGGGCTGGAATGAGGAGGAGTCCGGCGCCTACGGAATCGAATTAGGCACTGTGACAGAGCGATTCGACCGTTTCGAGGAAGCCTGCCAGGTGCTGATCGGGCTGCTGAGTCAGGAGACCACCGACTTCGACGGGAAGTTCTACCAACTCAAAGCGGCCCGCAACGAACCCAAGGGGCCGCAACGTCCACATCCGCCGATCTGCATCGGTGGCGGCGGCGAGAAACGGACGCTGCGAACTACCGCGAAGTACGCCCAGCACTGGAATTTTCCGGGCGGCACGCCGAAGGATTTCGCCCAGAAGCGCGATGTGCTCGCCGCGCACTGCGCCGAGGTGGGCCGCGACCCGAAAGAGATCATGATGTCGGCGCAGATTCGGCTCGCCCCGGAGCTCAACTACGGGGGCGTCGTCGCCGATGCGATCGCCTACGGCGCGGAGGGAATGGACCTGGCGATCATCTATCTGCCGGCGCCGTATGAGCCGGCGGTCGTCGAGGCGCTGGCGGAAACCATCCGCGATTCCGGGTTGTGGCGGCCGGCGGCGGACTAAGCGACATCGAGTCTGCGTCCAGATCGCCTCAGAGGCGGAAATCGCGATCTGTACGCAGGCTCGATGGGGAAAGCGACCTCAGAAGCCGAAGCGCATCAGATCGTCGGCGGTGACGAGTCGCTCATGCCGGGCCGGGAACTCGCGGCTCTTCATCGGGTAGCGAAACAACGACCAGGCGATACGCCCGACCCGCAAGCGGGTTATCGGCACGAGGTACACGGAATCTCTCCTGTGGTCGACAACTTTGGCAACCGGGACCGCGGTACCCGCAGCACCCACCCTTCTCAGCAATTAGAGCCCGTGGGCGTGGCGATGAGCAGAAGGCGCGCCGGTGCAGCTCGCATGTTTCTGTTGTTACAGAAGTGACTAGCGTTGCGGTACGGCGGTCGGCAGAATAGGCGCTGGCAAAGCCGTATGGCCCCTCAGATGACGGTCGACGCCGGCCGCGGCGGCGCGGCCCTCGGCGATCGCCCAGACGATCAGCGACTGCCCGCGGCCCATATCTCCGGCGACGAACACCCCCGGAACCGAGGTCTCGAAGTCGTCGTTGCGGGCCACATTGCCCCGGTCGGTCAGCTCCACACCCAGTTCGGTCAGCAGGCCAGGTCGCTGCGGGCCGACGAAGCCCATCGCCAGCAGCACCAGGTCGGCCTCGAGTTCGAAGTCGGTGCCGTCGACCTTCTCGAACCGGCCGTCGCGCATCTCGACCTCGTGCGCGCGCAGGCCGGTGACCTTGCCGTCACCGCCGAGGAACCGCTCGGTGTTGACCGCGAACACCCGCTCGCCGCCTTCCTCATGCGCCGAGGACACCCGCAACATCAGCGGGTAGGTGGGCCACGGCGTCGAGTCGGCCCGCTCCTCAGGCGGACGCGGCATGATCTCGAACTGGTGCACGCTGGCCGCACCCTGCCGGTGCGCGGTGCCCAGGCAGTCCGCGCCGGTGTCGCCGCCGCCGATGATCACCACGCGCTTGTTCTTCGCGGTGATGGGTGGCTGGCCGTCGGCATCGATTACCGGGTCACCGTGGGTGGCCCGGTTGGACCACGGCAGGTATTCCATCGCCTGGTGGATGCCGCTGAATTCACGGCCCGGGATGGGCAGGTCGCGCCAGTCGGTGGCGCCGCCGGCCAGCACCACCGCGTCGAACTGCTCGCGCAGATCCTCGGCGGTGACGTCGACACCGATGTTGACGCCGGCGCGGAACTGGGTGCCCTCGGCCGTCATCTGCTCGAGGCGACGGTCGATGTGGTGCTTCTCCATCTTGAATTCGGGGATGCCGTAGCGCAGCAGACCGCCGATACGGTCGTCGCGCTCGAACACCGTCACGTCGTGGCCGGCCCGGGTCAGCTGCTGGGCGGCGGCCAGACCGGCCGGACCGGAGCCGACGACGGCGACGCTCTTCCCGGTCAGCACGTGGGCCCGCTTGGGCACCACCCAACCCTCGGCGAAGGCGTTGTCGATGATCTCGACCTCGACCTGCTTGATGGTCACCGGATCGGAGTTGATGCCCAGCACGCACGACGACTCACACGGGGCGGGGCACAACCGCCCGGTGAACTCCGGGAAGTTGTTGGTGGCGTGCAGGCGCTCGACCGCATCCTGCCAGCGGTCCCGGTGGACCAGGTCATTCCACTCCGGGATGAGGTTGCCCAGCGGACAACCGTTGTGGCAGAACGGGATTCCGCAGTCCATACAGCGCGATGCCTGGTGCTGCAGGGCCTCGTGGTCGAAGTCCTCGTAGACCTCGTTCCAGTCGCGCAGCCGCAGCGGAACCGGGCGTCGCTTGGGCGTCTCCCGGCGGGTGTACTTGATGAAGCCACTCGGATCAGCCACGGGAGGCCGCCATGATCATTTCGTCGACGTCTGCCCCGGTGCGCTCGGCTTCGGCGATAGCCGCCAACACCCGCTTGTAATCGCGCGGCATCACCTTCACGAAATCCCCCGCCTGTCGCGGCCAGTCGGCCAGAACCCGCGGGGCCACAGCCGAATCGGTGGCATCGCGGTGCGCCGCCAGCATCTCGCGCAGCGACTCGACGTCGTCATCGGTGAGCTTCTCGATATCCACCATTTCGGGGTTGAGATTGCCCGGCAGCGCAGACTGCGGGTCATAGACATAGGCCACCCCACCGGACATGCCGGCGGCGAAGTTGCGTCCGGTCGGCCCGAGGATCACCACCGTGCCGCCGGTCATGTATTCGCAGCCGTGATCGCCGACGCCCTCGACCACCGCGTGCGCGCCGGAGTTGCGGACGGCGAACCGCTCGCCCACCGTGCCGCGGATGAACGCCTCGCCACTGGTGGCACCGAACAGGATCACGTTGCCGCCGATGATGTTGTCCTCGGCGATGTAGCCCTGCGGTGCGTTATCCGACGGGCGCAACACGATCCGGCCACCGGAGAGGCCCTTGCCGACATAGTCGTTGGCGTCGCCGTGCACCCGCAGCGTGATGCCGCGCGGGACGAACGCACCGAAGCTGTTACCGGCCGAGCCTGAGAAGGTGATGTCGATGGTGCCGTTCGGCAGGCCTTCGCCGCCATAGGCTTTCGTCACCTCGTGGCCCAGCATGGTCCCGACGGTGCGGTTGGTGTTGGTGATCTTCATCGCGAAGCGCACCGGTGTGCCCGAATCCAGGGCCTCCCGGCAGCGGACGATCAGCTGCTGATCCAGGGCCTTGTCCAGGCCGTGGTCCTGCCGCGAGCTGCAGTACAGGTCCTGATTCATGAAGGCCGAGTCGGCCTCGTGCAGCACCGGGGCCAGGTCCAGCTTGTGGGCCTTCCAGCGCGTGGCGGCGGTGGTGGTGTCCAGGGCGTTGACCTGACCGACCATCTCGTTGACGGTGCGGAAGCCCAGTTGGGCCATCAGTTCGCGGACCTCTTCGGCGATGAACATGAAGAAGTTCTCCACGAATTCCGGCTTGCCGGTGAACTTCGCGCGCAGCACCGGGTTTTGGGAGGCCACTCCCACCGGGCAGGTGTCGAGGTGGCAGACCCGCATCATGATGCAGCCCGACACCACCAGTGGGGCGGTGGCGAAGCCGAACTCCTCAGCGCCGAGCAGGGCGGCGACCACCACGTCGCGCCCGGTCTTGAGCTGACCGTCGACCTGCACGACGATCCTGTCCCGCAGACCGTTGAGTAGCAGGGTCTGCTGGGTTTCGGCCAAGCCGAGTTCCCACGGTGCGCCGGCGTGCTTCATCGACGTCAGCGGGGTGGCACCGGTGCCACCGTCGTGACCGGAGATCAGCACCACGTCGGCGTGCGCTTTGGAGACGCCGGCGGCCACCGTGCCGACGCCGTTCTCGCTGACCAGCTTCACGTGGATACGCGCCACCGGGTTGGCGTTCTTCAGGTCGTGGATCAGCTGCGCCAGGTCTTCGATGGAGTAGATGTCGTGGTGCGGGGGAGGCGAGATGAGTCCGACACCGGGTGTGGAATGGCGCACCTCGGCCACCGACGGGTAGACCTTGTGGCCCGGAAGTTGACCGCCCTCACCGGGTTTGGCGCCCTGAGCCATCTTGATCTGGATATCGGTGCAGTTGGTCAGGTAGTGACTGGTGACACCGAACCGGCCGGAGGCGACCTGCTTGATGGCGCTGCGGCGCCAGTCGCCGTTGGAGTCATGGTCGAAGCGGCTGACCGCCTCGCCGCCCTCGCCCGAGTTCGACCGGGCACCAAGGCGATTCATCGCGATGGCCAACGTCTCGTGCGCTTCGGCTGAGATCGAGCCGTAGCTCATCGCCCCGGTGGAGAATCGCTTGACGATCTCGGCGGCCGACTCAACCTCGGCGATCGGCACGGGCGGGCGCACACCGTCGGCGAACTTCAGCAGCCCGCGCAGCGAGGCGATCTTCTCGCTCTGATCATCAATGAGCCTGGTGTACTCCTTGAAGATCGAGTACTGCCCGGTGCGGGTGGAGTGCTGCAGCTTGAACACGGTGTCGGGGTTGAACAGGTGGTACTCGCCCTCGCGGCGCCACTGGTACTCCCCGCCCACCTCGAGTTCGCGGTGTGCGCGCTCATCGGGGCGGTCCAGGTAGGCCAGCGCGTGACGGGTGGCGACGTCGGCGGCGATATCGTCGAGGTCGATCCCGCCCACCGGACAGTGCAGTCCGGTGAAGTACTCGTCGAGCACGCTCTGGGAGATGCCGAGGGCCTGGAACAGTTGGGCACCGGTGTAGGACGCCACCGTCGAGATGCCCATCTTCGACATCACCTTGAGCACGCCCTTGCCGGCGGCCTTGACGTAGTTGCCGACGGCCTTCTCGCGGTCCAGCCCCTCAAGAACACCGCGGTCGATCATGTCGCTGATCGACTCGAAGGCGATGTAGGGGTTGATCGCCGCGGCCCCGAAGGCGATCAGCATCGCCATGTGGTGCACCTCGCGGGCGTCACCGGACTCCACCACCAGGCCGACCTGGGTGCGGGTGCGCTCCCGGACCAGGTGCTGATGCACGGCGGCGACGGCGAGCAGTGTCGGGATCGGCGCCGCGTTCTCGTGGGATTCCCGGTCGGACAGGATCAGGATTCGCGCACCGTCGGCGTTGGCAGCAGAGACCGCTGTGCGGATGTCATCGAGGGCGCGGCGCAAACCGTCACCGCCTTCGGCCACCGGGTACAGGCAGCGGATCACCGCCGAGCGCATACCGTGTCGGTGGCCGTGCACCTCGTCGTCGGGGTCGAGGTTCACCAGCTTGGCCAACTCGTGGTTACGCAGGATCGGTTGCGGCAGCACGATCTGATGGCACGACGCCGCCGTGGGGTGCAGCAGGTCACCCTCGGGCCCGACGGTGGCTTGCAGGCTGGTCACCACCTCCTCGCGGATGGCGTCCAGCGGCGGGTTGGTGACCTGGGCGAACAACTGCTGGAAGTAGTCGAACAGCATCCGCGGCCGGGCCGAGAGCACGGCGATGGGCGTATCGGTGCCCATCGATCCCAGGGCCTCGGCACCGGTGCGCGCCATCGGCGCCAGCAGCATGTTGAGTTCCTCGTAGGTGTAGCCAAACGCCTGCTGGCGCAACACAACCCGGTGATGTGGCATCCGGATGTAGGGGCCCTGTGGCAGATCGTCGAGGTGGAACTGTTCGGTGTCCAGCCACTCCTGATAGGGGTGCGCGGCAGCCAGTTCAGCCTTGATCTCCTCGTCGGCGATGATGCGGCCCTCGGCGGTGTCGACCAGGAACATCCGACCGGGCTGCAGGCGCATCTTCTTGACCACCGTGGCCGGGTCGAGGTCGAGCACACCGGCCTCCGACGCCATCACCACAAGCCCGTCCTCGGTGACCCAGATGCGCGAGGGGCGCAGGCCGTTGCGGTCGAGCACCGCGCCCACCACGGTGCCGTCGGTGAAACACACCGACGCCGGGCCGTCCCACGGTTCCATCAGCGCGGAGTGGTAGGCGTAGAAGGCGCGACGGGCCGGGTCGAGCGACTCGTTGCGCTCCCAGGCCTCCGGAATCATCATCAGCACGGCATGGGGCAGGCTGCGCCCGCCCAGGTGCAGCAGTTCGAGCACCTCGTCGAAGCGGGCACTGTCGGAGGCACCGGGGGTGCAGACCGGGAAGATCTTCTCGACGTCGGTGCCGAAGATGTCGGTGTCGATCAGCGCCTCACGGGCGCGCATCCAGTTCTCGTTACCGGTGACGGTGTTGATCTCACCGTTGTGGGCGATGCGGCGGAACGGATGCGCCAGCGGCCACGACGGGAAGGTGTTGGTGGAGAACCGCGAGTGCACGATTCCCAGCGCGCTGGTGACCCGGGCATCCTGCAGATCGAGGTAGAAGGCCTTGAGCTGCGGGGTGGTGAGCATGCCCTTGTAGATGAAGGTCTTACCGGAAAGGCTTGGGAAATAGACGGTTTCGCGACCCGGGCCGTCCTGGCCGGGGCCCCTGGTGCCGAGCTCGTGCTCGGCACGCTTGCGAATCACATACGCCCGGCGCTCCAGCTCTATACCCTCGGCGCCCAGCCCTTCCCCGTCGCTTCGCTCGCCCCAGCCTACGAACAGCTGACGGAAGGTGGGCATGGCGTCGCGGGCCAGCGCCC
>NZ_JAEMSG010000182.1 GCF_016462945.1 Mycolicibacterium sp.
CCCCAGCGATCAACCCCCCGGCGATCAACCCCCCAGCCGCTAGTCTCATGGCCGTGGCAGAACCGATCCGGGTGCCCCCCAGTGCGCCGGCGCGGCTGGTGGTGCTGGCCTCGGGAACGGGGTCGTTGCTGCAGTCGCTGCTCGACGCGGCCGTCGGAGACTATCCGGCGCGGGTGGTAGCGGTCGGAGTGGACCGGGACTGTCCGGCCGAGCGCATCGCCGCCAAGGCACGGATCCCGTCGTATCGCGTGCGCCTTGGTGACTATCCGGAACGGTCGGCCTGGGACGCCGCGATCGCTGCGGCAACTGCACAGCACGCACCCGATCTGATCGTGTCGGCAGGTTTCATGAAAATCCTCGGACCGGTCTTCCTTTCGCAGTTCCTCGGCCGCGTGGTCAACACGCACCCCGCGTTACTGCCGGCCTTTCCCGGTGCGCATGCGGTGCCTGAGGCGCTCGATTATGGCGTCAGGGTCACGGGCTGCACCGTCCACCTGGTTGACGCCGGAATTGACACCGGACCGATCCTGGCCCAGCGGGCTATCGAGGTCCTCGACGACGACGACGAACAGACGCTGCACGAGCGAATCAAGGTTGTCGAGCGACAACTCCTGGTAGACGTACTGGCCGCGCTGGCGACGCGCGGTGTGGACTGGACCGGACGAAAGGCGACCCTGGGAATGGTGGAAGCATGACGGCGCAGACTTCGATCGGTCGCAAGCCGATCCGGCGCGCACTGATCAGTGTGTACGACAAGAGCGGACTGATCCCGCTCGCCAAGGGTTTACATGAGGCCGGGGTGGACATCGTCTCCACTGGATCGACTGCCAAAACCATTGCCGATAAGGGTATTCCGGTGACTCCGGTCGAGTTCGTCACCGGCTTCCCAGAAGTGCTCGATGGCCGGGTGAAAACGTTGCACCCACATATTCACGCGGGGCTGCTGGCCGACACCCGCAATCCCGAGCACGTCGCGGCACTGGCGAAGCTGAAGATCGAACCGTTCGACCTCGTCATAGTCAACCTGTACCCCTTCAGCGAAACGGTGGACTCCGGCGCCGAGATCGACGAGTGCGTCGAGCAGATCGACATCGGCGGCCCGTCGATGGTGCGCGCCGCTGCCAAGAACCACGCCAGTGTGGCGGTGGTGGTGGAACCACTGGGCTATGACGGTGTACTGGCAGCGGTGCGTGGCGGCGGTTTCACGCACCAGGAGCGGAAGAAGCTGGCGGCGTTGGCTTTCCGGCATACCGCCGAATACGACGTCGCGGTGGCAAGCTGGATGGGCTCGACCCTGGCGCCGGAGGACGGTAGCGCCCCGGCATTCCTGCCGCCGTGGCTTGGCCGTAGCTGGCGGCGCACTTCAGTGCTGCGTTACGGCGAGAATCCGCATCAGCAGGCGGCGCTTTACAGCGACGACATCGGCTGGCCCGGCCTTGCCCAGGCCGAGCAGTTGCACGGAAAAGAGATGAGCTACAACAACTTCACCGACGCCGATGCGGCATGGCGCGCGGCATTCGATCATCAGCAGATCTGTGTGGCGATTATCAAGCATGCCAACCCGTGCGGTATCGCGATCTCATTGGTTTCGGTGGCCGACGCTCACCGCAAGGCGCACGAGTGTGATCCGCTGAGCGCATTCGGTGGTGTCATCGCGGCCAACACCGAGGTGACTGTCGAAATGGCGCAGCAGGTTTCGGAGATCTTCACCGAGGTGATCATCGCGCCGGCCTATCAAGAGGGCGCGGTGGCGATTCTGGCCGCCAAGAAGAACATCCGGGTGCTTGTGGCCGGTGAGCCGACCATCGGCGGGGTGGAGATCCGCCAGATCGGCGGCGGTCTGCTGATGCAGGAACGTGACGCCGTCGACGCGCCGGGCGACGACCCGGCGAACTGGACGCTGGCGGCCGGCGCAGCAGCCGATGACGCCACCCTGGCCGATTTGAGCTTCGCCTGGCGCACCTGCCGTGCAGTGAAGTCCAATGCGATCGTCATCGCCGCGCACGGTGCCACAGTGGGCGTGGGGATGGGGCAGGTGAACCGGGTCGACGCGGCCAGGCTGGCGGTGGAACGGGGTGGCGATCGGGTTCGCGGCGCGGTAGCCGCCTCGGATGCGTTCTTCCCGTTCCCCGACGGCTTGGAGACCTTGACCGCAGCGGGGGTCAAGGCCGTCGTGCACCCCGGTGGTTCGATGCGCGATGACGAGGTCACCGCCGCCGCCGCCGCAGCCGGCCTCACGCTGTATCTGACCGGGGAGCGCCACTTCGCGCACTGATTTTCCCAGTTTGCGAATGCGGGCGAAACTCGTCATGAATCGGTCAGCGGGACTGGCGTGGTCGATACTCGCTGACCGTCTAGCGTGGTCGCCATGACTGCTCCCCTTACCGGCTCCGAAGACCTTCCCCGCACCCTCGGCGAGTTGCGGGCCTCCGGCCACTGTGAGCGCACCGTCAAGGCGGAGATCCGGGAGAACCTGCTGACAGCGCTGGCCCAGGGTCAGGACATCTGGCCTGGGATCTTCGGGTTCGAGGACACCGTGCTGCCGCAACTCGAGCGGGCGCTGATCGCCGGGCACGACTTCGTGCTGCTCGGCGAACGTGGCCAGGGCAAGACTCGGCTGCTGCGCTCGCTGGCGAACCTGCTCGACGAGTGGACCCCGGTGATCGCCGGCGCCGAGCTTGGCGAGCACCCGTACACACCGATCACCCCGGAGTCGATCCAGCGGGCCGCTGAATTCGGTGACGATCTGCCGGTGGCGTGGCGGCACCGCAGCGAGCGCTACACCGAGAAGCTGGCCACCCCCGACACCAGCGTGGCCGACCTCGTCGGTGATATCGACCCGATCAAGGTCGCCGAAGGCCGCAGCCTCGGCGATCCGGAGACCATCGCCTATGGACTCATTCCCCGTGCGCACCGAGGCATCGTGGCCGTCAACGAGCTCCCCGATCTCGCCGAGCGCATCCAGGTGTCGATGCTCAACGTCATGGAGGAGCGCGATATCCAGGTGCGCGGCTACACGCTGCGGCTGCCACTGGACGTGCTCGTTGTCGCCAGCGCCAACCCGGAGGACTACACCAACCGCGGCCGTATCATCACCCCGCTGAAGGACCGGTTCGGCGCCGAGATCCGCACGCACTATCCGCGCGAACTCGATGCCGAGGTGGGTGTTATCAGCCAGGAGGCGCACCTGACCGCGAAGGTGCCGGACTACCTTCTGCAGATCGTCGCCCGCTTTGCCCGGTACCTGCGGGA
>NZ_JAEMSG010000183.1 GCF_016462945.1 Mycolicibacterium sp.
CCGACAATGTGTTGACAATCGGCACCACGTTTTACATCTCGTCGCTGAATCCGTTCGTCGGCATCGAAACCCAGGACAGCACCGCGTACTCCATGCTGTATCCGCAACTGGTGCAGTACGGGCCCGGGCTGAAGATTGAAGGTGACTGGGCCGAGAGCTGGGACGAGTCCCCCGATGGGCGCACCATTACCTTCAAGCTCCGTGACGGCAAGTGGTCCGATGGTCAGCCGCTTACCGCTGAGGATGCGGTGTGGACAATCGAGACCATCCTCAAATATGCCGACGGCTCTACGGCCTCGATGGCCAAAGTGCTGGCCGGCGTGGGCTCTGCCGAGGCTCCCGACCCGCGCACACTGGTGATCAACTATGAGCAGCCGATGGGCCCGGAGATCGCCAATCTGGAACAGATGTACATCCTGCCCAAACACATCTGGGCCTCGCACGACACCGGCGAAGGCGGTTCCGGTCTGACCGACTTCAAGCCTGAGCAACAATTGCCGGTGGTCTCCGGTGGTCCGTTCGCAATCACAAAGTACGAGGACAAGGGCACCACGGTGTTCACGCCCAACCCGTTGTTCTATGGACCCAAACCGAATGCGTCGGCGGTGGCGCTGACCTTCTACACCAACCCCACGGCCATGATCGCCGACCTCAAGGCCGGCCGACTCGGGTATGTCGAAACCGTCCCCTTCAAGGATGCCGCCCAGCTGAGGTCGTTGCCCGGCGTTGAACTCACCAGTCAGCCCGGCAATGAGGTGACCAACTTCGGTTTCAACTCCAGTGATGCCAAGAAGCAGAATCGGGAACTGCTGGACCCCAAGCTCCGAGAAGCCTTCGAGTACGCACTGCCGCGGGAGCAGATCGTCGCCACGGTGTTCGGCGGAGAGGCCAAGCCGTGGGCCAACATCCTGTCGGGATGGTCCGGGGACTGGGTGAATCCGCAGGTGCAGCCGCTGCCCAACGATGTCGATAAGGCCAATCAGATCTTGGACGCACTGGGCTACCCCCGCGGCCCCGATGGGGTACGCCAGGTCCCGGCCACCACTGGCGAGCACGCCCAGGACGCCCACCCGATGCGCTACACGGTGATCGTGCCGAATGACACCGACTACGACGGCCACCTTCAGTTCACGTTGCTGCAGAGCGCATTCGAAAAAGTTGGAGTCCAGTTGACCGAGCAGGCAGGCGGTGACGGCACGCAGGCCTACGAGTTGATCACCGCTCCGGATGGCAAGTACGAGGATGCCGACATGTTCACCTGGTACTGGCACCCGTATATCGATCCGGACTTCAACCTCGGCGTGGTCACCACCAGTGAACTCAACAGCAACAGTGATACCGGTTGGAGCAATCCCGGTTACGACGCGCTCTACGAAAAACAGCGATTCACGCTGGACCCGGCTGCTCGTCGTGACCTGGTCTGGCAGGCACAGGCAGAGATTGCCAGCGCGCGGCCCTACATCCAGATCGTGGAGGCCAATCTGGTCACCGCGCACTCGACCAGTTGGACCGGATTCGACCCGGCACTGTTCACTTTGGGCAAGGCCTACTACACCAGTCCGAGGCGGGCTTGACTCCTGCGCTGAGCCGGATCTGGTTCGCGCTCGTCACCGTGTTCGTCGCGGCGACGATCAATTTCTTCCTGTTCCGCGTGATGCCAGGCAACGCGGTGTCGGCCCTGCGCTGCCGGGCCTGCACTCCACAGCTGCGGGAGGCTCTGCTCAATCGCTATGGGCTCGACGCGCCGCTGCCGGAGCAGTTCGTCCGGTACCTCGGCCAATTGGCCCGTGGTGATCTGGGTATCAGTATCGCCGGCGGAAGGCCGGTGTGGCAGGAGATCACCGGGCCGCTGTTGAACACCCTGCCGATGCTGATCGCGGGCACCCTCATCGCTCTGGTGCTGGGAGTCATCAGCGGGGTGGTGTCATCGTGGCGGCGGGGAACCGCACTGGATTCCGCCTCACAGTGGACCAGCCTTGCCTGCTACGCGATGCCGACCCAATGGATCGGGCTGCTGGTCTTGTTCTACGTCGCTGCTGCGGTCGGTCTTCCGGCAGCTGGGATCCAGAGTGCGACACTCGGCGTGCTGGGTGATGCGTCGATGTGGGACGTGCTGGCGGATCGGACCGCACATCTGATCCTGCCTGCGCTCACGCTCGGCATTGGCAGCTACGGCCAGTACGCAATCATCATGCGCTCGGCGATGCTGGACACTCTCGGCGAGGACTACATCCTCACCGCGCGGGCCAAGGGTCTTCGCGACCGGGACATCCTGCGGTACCACGCGTTCGGAAACGCCATGCTGCCCATGGTAACCATGGTCGCGCTTTCGGCGGGTTCCATCGTCGCCGGGGCGATCGTGGTGGAGGACGTATTCAGTTACCCCGGAATCGGATTCGCCGCCGTCGACGCGATCGGCAAGCGCGATTACCCGGTACTGCAGGGAATCTTCCTGCTACTCACGGTGGCGGTGGTGGTGGCTAATCTGATAGCCGATCTTATCTACGTTCGCATCGATCCGAGGATTCGCAGTGGTCGCGTCGCCTTCGGGTGAGCGTGCGGTCAGCGCCCCCACCCGAAGGGGGACCGCGCGTCGTCTCGTTACCGGTAACCGGCAAACAGTGGCGGGATTATGCGCACTGGGGGTCTTCGCCGTGGTCGCCCTGCTGGCGCCGGTGATCGCACCGACGCCGGTCAACACCGGGTTCTCCAATGGTTTCGCTGCCCCCACGGCTGCGCACCCATTGGGATTGGACGGCGGTGGCTTTGACGTGCTGTCCCGCCTCGTACATGGCGCACAGACATCGCTTCTGGTGGGACTGATCGCGGCACTGGTGGGCATGGTGATCGGTGGGACCGTCGGTTTCGCCGCAGGCTATTTCGGTGGCCGGACCGACGGCGTGCTGATGAGGATCACCGACTACTTCCTGGTGATCCCCGACATTCCGCTGATGATCGTGGCGGCGGCGGTTTTCGGCCAGAGCCTGACCAACATCATGATTGTCATCGGATTGGTCTACTGGGCTTCGACGGCGCGGCTCATCCGGGCCCAGGTGATGTCGGTGCGGCAGCGCACATTCGTGACACGGGTGGAAGCGATGGGCGCCTCCCCGTTGTTCGTTCTGACCCGTCATGTGGTGCCGCAGGTGACCCCACTGCTGGTCGCCAATACGGTGCTGATGGTGGCCAACGCGATCTTCGCCGAGACCTACATCAGCTTTCTGGGACTCGGGGATCCCTCGGTGATGTC
>NZ_JAEMSG010000091.1:0-3903 GCF_016462945.1 Mycolicibacterium sp.
GCCACGGCAGTACAGTAAAGCTGCCGAACTACGAGGGAACTGATGACACTGTTCGACTTCTTCGCATCCGTTGAATTGCCGGTGCCGGCGATCACGACAGCCCAGGCCGCGGACATCGCCGCGAAGCATTTCGGGATCAGAGCGCACGTCACCGGCCTAGGGAGTCAGCAGGACGCCAATTTCCTACTGCATAACCTCGACGGTGAACCCGTCGGGGTTCTCAAGATCGCCAATCCGGTCTTCAGTCGGATCGAATTGGAAGCCCAGGATGCCGCGGCGGCCTTCATCGCCGCCGACGAGGGTATTCGCACCGCCACGAACATCGAACTCGCCGGTCGGCCGCCGATCGCACAGATCGACGGCGACGAAACGCTGTTCCCGCGAATCATCACCTACCTGGCCGGCGGGACACTCAGCGGAGATGCGTACCTGCGCCCAGCCCAGATCGCCGGGCTTGGAGAATTGGCGGGTAGAAGCTGCCGGGCGCTCGCAGCCTTTGACCATCCGGGCGTGGACCGGGTGATGCAGTGGGATGTGCGCCACGGCATCCGCACGGTCGAGGTACTCGCCGAGCACATCGCCGACACACGACAGCGCGAGATTGTGGAGGCTGCCGCCGCACGGGCGTGGCAACTGGTGGCCGAACTCGCTGATGATCTGCCGATACAGGTCATTCACGGCGACGTCACCGGTGACAACGTGGTGTGCGACGGCGACGGCATTCCCGACGGCCTCATCGACTTCGGGGATCTGGTGCGCTCCTGGACAGTCGGTGAATTGGCCGTGGCGATCGCGTCAGTTCTCTGTCACGACGGCGCCGAACCAGCCTCCACACTCCCCGCCATCGAGGCCTTCCACGCGGTGCGCCCACTGGGCCCGGCGGAGATCGAGGTGCTGTGGCCCCTGGTCGTGCTGCGTGCGGCGGTGCTGGTGGTCAGTGGTCTTCAACAATCGTCGATCGATGCCGAAAACGCCTACGCCGTCGCCGGTCAGAACCAGGAGTCGCGGATCTTCGAACGCGCCATCCTGATACCCATCGATGTGATGACAGCGCAGATCCGCAACGCTCTCGGCGTCCCACATCCGGGCGAGTCGATCACTGCTGACGCTGCCCTGATCGCCGGTCTGGATCCACGCGATATCGTTCGGCTCGATCTGTCCGTGGAGTCCGACTCGATGGACGCCGGGGCGTGGTTGGAGGCCGATTGCGAAGACCGGCTCGCCCGGGATGCGATCGTGGGCGGAGCCGCCGCAGTGGTCACCACGTTCGGCCAGGCCCTGCTTACTCGATCGAGGATGCGCAGCGATACCTCTCCCGCTACGGTGGCCACCGGCGTGCAGTTGTGGCCGGCGACACCGCTGACACTCACCGCACCATGGGCCGGAATGGTGGAGGTGGCTGATACCGGCGACGGCACAATGCTGGCCGTTCTCGGAACCGCGGGGACGGTGCAGATCCGGGGAGGACTTCGAGCGGACAACGCCGCCGTCGCCGGGCAGAGCGTCACCGCGGGCACCGCCCTCGGCGTTACCGAGGGCCCGATATGGATTCACTGCCTCCGCCATCCGCATCCCGGCAATCTCGCAGTACCTGATTCCGTCCGGCCCGAATACGCGGCCGGTTGGTTGGATCGGTTCAGCGATCCGGCGGTGTTACTCGGATTGCCTTGCGCACCAGCACCTGCCGAGGACGCCGCCGCATTGCGGCAGCGGCGCTCCCGTGCGTTCGCGGAAGTGCAGGAGCACTACTACGAACACCCGCCCCACATCGAGCGCGGCTGGCGTGAACACCTGATCGGCACGGACGGCCGAAGCTATGTGGACATGGTCAACAATGTCGCGGTCCTCGGCCACGGCCACCCGGCGGTGGCTGACGCCGTTGCCCGCCAGTGGCGGCGGCTGAATACCAATTCGCGGTTCAACTACGCCGCCGTGGCAGAGCTCTCGCAGCGCCTTGCCGACACCCTGCCCGATCCGCTGGACACCGTCTTCCTGGTCAACTCCGGCTCGGAATCCGACGACCTGGCCCTCCGACTGGCTATGGCAACAACAGGCCGCCACGACATCGTCGCCGTCGCGGAGGCTTACCACGGCTGGACCTATTTGACCGATGCGATCTCGACATCAATCGTGGACAACCCCAATGCCCTGTCCACCCGGCCGCCCTGGGTGCACACCGTGCCATCCCCCAACGCCTTCCGGGGCGAATACCGCGGCGCAGAAGCCTCGAAGTATGCCCCGGAAGCGGTAGCGATCATCGAAACACTTGCGGCCCAGGGACATCCGCCGGCAGCATTCATCGCCGAACCGTTCTACGGCAACGCCGGCGGCCTGGCGCTTCCCGATGGCTACCTGCGGGCCGTGTACGCCGCGGTGCGCGCCGTGGGCGGACTGGCGATTGCCGACGAGGTCCAGGTGGGTTACGGCCGCACCGGTCGCTGGTTCTGGGCTTTCGAGCAGCAGGACGTGATACCGGATATCGTCTGCGTGGCCAAGGCGATGGGCAACGGCCAGCCGTTGGGTGCGGTCATCACCACCCGGGCGATCGCCGAGTCCTACGGCACCCAGGGCTATTTCTTCTCCTCCGCCGGCGGCAGTCCGGTGTCGTGCGTGGTCGGACTCACCGTCCTGGATGTGATCGAACGCGAACGACTGCAGGCGAACGCACTCACGGTCGGTGATCATCTCAAGGCCCGGATCCTCGACCTGGCCACCCGCCATCCGCTGATCGGCACCGTGCACGGCAGCGGGCTCTATATGGGTGTGGAGTTAGTCCGGGACCGCACCACACTGGAACCGGCCGTGGAGGAGACCGCCGCCATCTGTGAGCGCATGCTCGAACTCGGGGTGATCGTGCAACCCACCGGCGATCGTGCGAACGTGTTGAAGATGAAACCGCCAATGTGCCTCACCCGGGAATCGGCGGATTTCTTTGTCGCGATGCTCGACCGGGTGCTGTCCACCGGTTGGTGACCGGTCACGCCCGGTCCGCGGCGCCCCTCGGCGGTAGTCGGGCCGCGCGACCCGCTTTGCATGGTTAGTTGGCCGAAATATAAGGTGGACACATGTCCAATTCGCCCGGCGTGGCGTTCTCGGCCCCCGGCGGAGTGTGAGCATGCGTATCGCGCTGCTGTCCTACCGCAGCAAGACGCACTGCGGTGGCCAGGGCGTTTATGTCCGTCACCTGAGTCGGGGTCTGGTCGAACTCGGCCACCAGGTCGAGGTGTTTTCCGGTCAGCCCTATCCCGAGGTGCTCGATCCCCGGGTTCGGCTCACCGAGGTGCCCAGCCTGGATCTGTATCGCGAACCCGATCCGTTCCGGGTTCCGCATATCCGCGAGATCCGCGACCGGATCGATGCCCTCGAACTGGCCACCATGTGGACCGGTGGGTTCCCCGAACCGCGCACCTTCAGCCTGCGCGCGGCACGACTGCTCGCGGGGCGCAGTGCCGAGTTCGATGTGGTCCACGACAACCAGTGCCTCGGAACAGGCTTGCTGGAGATCGCACGGCACCTCCCCGTGGTGGCCACCGTTCACCACCCCATCACGCGGGACCGCATGCTCGATCTCGACGCGGCGACCTGGTGGCGTAAGCCCTCGGTGCACCGCTGGTACGGCTTCACCGCCATGCAGAAGAAGGTCGCCCGCCGAATTCCCGACCTGCTGACGGTGTCGTCCTCGTCGGCGGACGATATCGCCGACGATTTCGGTGTGCATCCGGATCAACTGCATGTCGTGCCCCTGGGTGTGGATACCGAACTGTTCAAGCCCGCCGAGGCTGCGCGAGTTCCGGGTCGGATCATCGCCATCTCCTCGGCCGACCGTCCGCTGAAGGGCATCGGCCACCTGCTCCAGGCGATTGCCCGACTGCGCGCCGGCCACGACGTGGAGTTGCAACTGGT
>NZ_JAEMSG010000091.1:3913-11355 GCF_016462945.1 Mycolicibacterium sp.
GACCTACGGAGAAGCTGATCGCCGAACTGGGGATCTCCGATATCGTGCATGTCGCCAGCGGGCTTTCCGATTCCGATCTCGCGGCGCTGTTCGCCTCCGCCGAAATCGCCTGTATTCCTTCGCTTTACGAAGGATTCTCACTGCCCGC
Organism: Mycolicibacterium sp.; assembly: GCF_016462945.1. Classification (GTDB taxonomy): domain Bacteria; phylum Actinomycetota; class Actinomycetes; order Mycobacteriales; family Mycobacteriaceae; genus Mycobacterium. The sequence goes on from NZ_JAEMSG010000091.1 coordinate 4,062, forward strand.
CGTCGAGGCTATGGCCAGCGGCACCCCCATCGTCGCCAGCCGGGCCGGTGCCCTGCCGGAGGTGTTGGGCGCCGGAGGTGAATGCGCCGACCTGGTTGCCCCCGGCAATGTCGAGGAGTTGACCGGCGCACTGAGCCGTCTGCTGGACTCCCCCGGTCGCCGCCAGTGGTTGGGTACCGCCGGCCGCAGGCGTGCGCTGGACGTCTTCAGTTGGGAATCGGTGGCCGCACAGACGGTTCGCGTCTATGGCCAGGCCATCGAGCGCGCCGGGTTGCCGCGCCGCGAAGTGACGGCGGTCGACGAACCATGCTGACGGTGGATTACGACCGGCTCGGCATCGGAGGCGGAACCAAGGTCATCGACGTCGGCTGCGGTGCCGGCCGGCACAGCTACGAGGCCTATCGGCGCGGCGCCGACGTCATCGCCTTCGACCAGGACGCCGAAGAACTGGCCGAGGTCGACACCTTGCTGCAGGCCATGGGTTCCGCCGGTGAGGCACCTAAGTCGGCCAAGGCCCAGGTGGTCGTCGGCGATGCCCTGGCCCTGCCCTACCCGGACGGCACTTTCGACGTCGTGATCGCCTCCGAAATCCTCGAACACGTGCCCGATGACGAGACCGCGATCGCCGAACTGGTTCGGGTGCTGCGACCCGGCGGATCACTCGCCGTCACGGTGCCCCGCTGGCTGCCGGAAAAGATCTGCTGGCTGCTGTCGGATTCCTACCACGCCAACGAAGGCGGCCACATCAGGATTTACCAGGCAGACGAACTGCAGGCGAAGGTCGAAGCCTGCGGTGCGCTCTTCACCGGGTCCGCTCATGCACACGCGCTGCACTCACCGTACTGGTGGCTGAAATGCGCTGTGGGCGTGGACAATAACGATCATCCGGCCGTGAAGACCTACCACAAGCTGCTGGTGTGGGACATGATGAGCAAGCCGACGCTGACCCGGGTAGCCGAAACCGTGCTTAACCCTGTGGTGGGCAAAAGTGTGGCGCTCTACTTCGAGAAGCCCCTCGAGAAATCCCATGCGCGGGTCTGATACCGCCGGCGTGCCCGGCGTCGCCGGAATCCTCACGTCTGCCCAATGCCGGCAGACGGCGGAGTCGATTGCCGCTATCCAGCTCTCCTCCGGTGAGATCCCCTGGTCGCTGGCCGGTCATACCGATCCGTGGGATCACATCGAGTGCGCCATGGCGCTGACAGTCGCCGGACTTGTTGCGCAGGCACGCGCCGCCTACGAGTGGAGTCGCAGTCAGCAGCGCAGCGATGGATCCTGGGCGATCCAGTACCGCCGGGGTGTCATCGAGGACGCCAATAGCGACAGCAACTTCTGCGCCTACATCGCCACCGGCGTATGGCATCACGTGCTGGTCACCGGCGACCGCGAATTCGCCGAACGGATGTGGCCCACCGTGCGCGATGCGATCGACTTCGTTCTGAATCTGCAGGCCGGCACCGGCGAGATCTATTGGGCGCAAGGTCCGAACGGTGTGTTCGAAGAGGCACTGCTGACTGGATGCGCCAGTGTTTACCACAGCATCCGGTGTGCGTTGGCGCTCGCCGATCATCTCGATGAGTCTCAACCCGAGTGGGAGGTCGCGGTGGGCCGGCTAGGCCACACCATCACCGACCACCCCGATGCCTTCACTGAGAAGCCGAGATACTCGATGGACTGGTACTACCCGATTCTGTCCGGTGCGGTCCGCGGTGCGGGCGCCCACGACCGGATCGCCGAACGCTGGAGTGATTTCGTGGTCGACGGTCTGGGTATTCGCTGCGTCGATGACCGCCCCTGGGTGACCGGAGCCGAAACCTGCGAATTAGTCATGGCGTTGGACGCCATGGGTGATCGCCAGCGGGCACAGCAGCAGTTCGCCGCCATGCAGCACCTGCGTGACGTAGACGGTTCGTACTGGACCGGGTTGGTGTTCTCCGATGGCAAGCGCTGGCCGGTGGAACGCACCACCTGGACCGGCGCAGCCATGATCCTCGCGGCCGATGCGCTGTCGGGAACCACTGCCGGCAGCGCAATCTTCCGCGACCACGCGCTTCCCCGTGGCCTCGAAGGCGACTACGACTGCGAGTGCGTCCGCAGCTGATCACCGGACACACCTCGGATCCGTTCCAGTACCCGCATCGAGCCGGTAGCACTGACCTCGATGAAATCACCGGAATCCAATGCACGGCAATAGATGTGATACGGCGGTCGGCCGCCATCGCGGGGATCAGGGAAGACGTCATGGATGACCAGTGCGCCACCGACCGAGACCCACCGGGCCCAGCCGTCGAAATCCGCCTGCGCGGCTTGTTCACTATGTCCGCCGTCGATGAACAGCAGTTCCATTGGTGTCCGCCAACCCCGCGCCACCACCGGTGATTTTCCGACTACAGCCACGATGGTGTCGTCCAGTCCGGCGGCGTCCAGGGTGCGCCGGAACGTCGGGAGCGTGTCAAAGCGCCCGCTCACGGGGTCGACCATCGCGGTGTCGTGGAACTCCCAGCCGGGTTGGTGTTCCTCCGATCCGTGATGGTGGTCGACGGTGTAGAGCACGCTGCCGGTTTGGGCGGCGGCCGCACCCAACAGAACGGTGGATCGGCCGCAGTAGGTGCCGATCTCGACCGCTACCCCACCGGATAGGTATCGGACCGCCGCATCAAAAAGCGCTCGACCCTCATCCGCCGGCATGAATCCGATGACAGACTGGGCGAGAGTGAACAGTCGCGAGGTATCCGCGGCAGCGGAATTCTCAATTCCAGTCATGTCATGAACCTAACGTGCGGGCTCAGAAGCAGTCGGACGCACCGTCGACAACGAATAGCGCCCCGCTGGTGTAGGAACTGTGTTCGGTACACAGGAATGCAATCGTCGGGGCGATCTCCTCGACACGGCCGAACCGGCCGAGGGGAATGAGCGCCACCTCGGAATCGATCAGCGCGGGAATCCCCTTCATCGGAGCCGTCATCGGGGTGTCTATGGTGCCGGGAGCCACCACGTTCACCCGGATGCCGTCCTTCGCCCACTTCACGGCAAGCGTTCTGGTCAGCGCGATGATCCCGGCCTTGGCGGCGCTGTATCCGGGCACCATCGTCACCGCCCGCAGTGCCGACATCGACGAGAGGTTCACCACCGCGGCTCCACCCGGGGCGGTGGAGGCTTTCAGGGCACGGCGCAGCGCGACCGTCAACCGGTAGGTGCCGTTGAGGTTGAGCGCCACCGATGCGTCGAACCCGTCGGGCGCCGATTCATCGAGACCGCCGGGGAAGTTCGCGCCGGCGTTGTTGATCAGAACATCGAGGATGTCGAAGCGCGCTTTGACTGCATCGATGGAGACCGGGTCGGTCAGCACCAGTTGCGCGTAGGTCATACCCGACAGATCGGTGCCGTACTCCCCCGCATCTGATCGCGTACCGGTGACGGTGACGTCGGCTCCGGCATCGCGGAACAGAACGGCGGTCGCATGGCCGATACCGCTGGTGCCACCGGTGATGAGCGCACGAGTGCCGGTGAAATCAAATACAGCCCGGGCACTCATGCGTAACTCGCGATCTGTTTCTTCAGCCATGCCGTCTCCCAGAAGTTATTGCTATCGGTCAAAAGCCGTTCATGCGCTGCCGTGAGGACGCCCCGGGCGCCCGGATGGTCGGCATCGGTGTCGGTCACCTTCTCCGCCAGCGCAATGGCCTGCACCGGCCGGCCGGCATCCAGGTGGGCCTGCGCGCGGGCGACAAGAGCCTCGGCACCGGCGAGTTCCACCAGGTCGGCGCTGATATCGGTCGGATCGACCGGATACAACTCGGTGGTGGAGCGGTGGTGGAACCAGCCCGAGTAGTTCTCCCAGATCGCCCGGACACCCCAGGCCACCGTGCCGTACCCCTGTCCCACCTTCAGGTGCGGCGGCAGGCCGATCTCGCGCATCAGGGTGCGGACGTCCTTGCCCGCATTCATGCCCTCTACCGTCGCGTCGTGGATGTACTGGACCGCGTCGCGCAGCCGGGTGAGCTCGAACCGGATTTGCTCCTTGCCGGTGATCGGCCCGAAGTGACCGGTGAGAAGCACCTCGGGCTCCAGCGCACGAATCCGTTCGACGGTGTCGATCACGGTGAGCGCATCGCGATAGCGATCGCCACGCATGGTGACCAGGTTCGGCATATGGCCGAAGAGTGCGCCGAACACATTGCCGCACAGACAGATCTTCTCGTCAGGCAACCACACGACCATCGAATCAGTGGTCTCGCCGCCGGGCGTGGCGATGAGTTCGAGCGTGCGTTCGCCGGCGGTGAGGGTGAGGGTGTCCTCGACGACGATGTCCGCGGTCGGGGTGCTTTGGCCGGGCAGCTTGCGGCCGAACCGCTCCTGGATCTTGGCGATGCCGGCGGCCAGGGTGTGGGAGAAGGCGAATGCGCTGCGGGAGGATCGGTAGCGAACAAGTCGCTCATTGTCGTCACGCCACTGCTCCCAGTTGGCCTGCGCCACGACCTTCGTGTCGGGATCGCGCACGCTGTTCAGTCCGCCGACGTGGTCATAGTGACCCTGCGTCACGATGAGGTAGCGCACCGGCGAGGAGTCGACGGAATCCATATTGGCGCGGTGCACGGGACCCTCGAATCCCATGCCCGCGTTGATGATCACTCGGCCCTGCGATGTCGGGATCATGAAGACGTTGGACAGTCCGGGTGAGCACCAGATGCCGGGGCTGACCTCCTCGATCACATCGGGGGTCGCGGGCAGCATCGCCTCGGCGCCGGGCCGGGTCAGGTAGGCAGGTTCGAAATCCGTCATAGCGGTCTCCTGTCAGTTCTCGCCGGACCGGACGCCGACTTCGGGCCGGACGTCGAAGCGGTCGAAATAGAAGTCGAATCGGGACCGCACCTCGTCGACAGAGACTCCGAAATGGCGTTGCAGGTCATAGCGGATGCTGCCGTGCTTACCGCGGGGGTTGCTGTCGAGATACCGGTCAAAGCTCTTCCGCACCCCCGGTGTCAACTCGACGCCGGCCCGCTCGTACAGCGATTCGAGGACGCTGATCTCGTTGCCGTTGAGTTGATGGAAACTGATGTCGATGCTGCGCTCGGCCGGCACCAGCTCCCGATCGCGAACCCCCGCACTGAGTAGCCGGTGTATCCGGTCGGTCCAGTAATCGATCAGCCAGTCCGGGTCGATGCTGGTGCGGCGCAGACGATCCGCGTACGCCATCATCGTGACCGTCGACTGGATGACGGCGACCGGATCGCGGTGGGTGAACGCGACGGTGGCGTCGGGGAAGGTAGCCGTGAGTGCGGGCAACTGTTCGGAATGCTGCGGGGACTTCAGCACCCAGGTCTGCGGGCCGCGGAAAAAGGTCAGCGCCTGCAGCACCTTCTTCATATAGGCGTAGTGCTTTCCCTGATCGAGCGCCAGGTAGGTGTCGCGCCAACTCGGGACCCGAGCCAGCCATTCCAGGATATAGCTGGCGAAATCCAGGTCGAGGAGTTCGACCTCCTCCTCGATCGCCTCGGGGAATTGGTCGTGCATGGCAGCCACCAGTGGCATATTGGTCAGCATCGCATCGTGTTCGGCCCTGGCGCGCCCATAGCGCGGATCGACACCGAACACATCGGGTCCCCGGCCACGGGCCGGGATAGGTTCCTGGCTTTCCCAGTACGGCAGGGCGCGCCGGCGCCGGTCGGCCGCCAGCAGATTGACCAGATGTGTGGTTCCCGATCGCGGCATACCCACCACGATGATCGGCTTCTCGATCTCGATCGACTCGATCTCCGGGTATCGGCTGATCAGATCCGCCAACGAGATCCGATTGCGAAGCAGTCGAACCACCCGGGAACGCAATGTGCCACGTGCCAACTGAGTCAGGCCGGTGTCGGCCTCGATCGCTGCCACATGAGCGTCCAGGCGCGCCGCAAAGTCACCGGTATACCCCAGATCATCGGTACCAGCGCCGACGATGGCCTCGTCGATCATCCGGTCGATATCGAAGGTGACCGGCCGCGATTCGGTGTAGTCAATAACCTGTCGCTGCACCGCGGTCAACCGGGGCGAGGTCAGATCGTCGATATCAATGGCCGGCATCGAGGAACTCATTGTCACGTCTCCGTCCTCGTCGTTATGTTTGGTGCGCGACACCGCACACAGCATGGACAACCTATCGCCCCTCGCGGCCTCCCCGTCGCGATCCGAGGAGAGATCAATGACCACTATCGAACAGGTCCGAATCACCGGCGCGGGACAGGTCAGCCTCGACCGAGTCGAGTTGCCTCCGTGCGGGCCGCGGGATGCGATCGTCGAGGTGCACGCCTGCGGTATCTGCGGCAGCGACCTGAGCTACATCCGGCTCGGTGGCCTCGCCGGGCCGAGCGGTGAGCCGATGCCTCTCGGCCACGAACTTGCCGGTGTCGTGACAACCGTTGGCGCAGAGGTGACCGACGTCGTCCCGGGTCAGCGGGTGGTCGTACACCCCGGCGGGGACGATATCGGCCGTATCGGGAACGGAACGGCTGAAGGCGGACTGGCCAACGCCGTGCTGGTTCGAGAGGCGGCCCGGGGCGGACGGCTGTTTCCGATCCCCGATGACATGCCGCTCGATATCGCCGCGCTCGCCGAACCGGTCGCGGTGGGAATGCACGCTGCCGAGCAGGCCGATGTCGGCCGGGATGACAAGGTCGCGGTATTCGGGTGCGGACCGATCGGTCTGGCGGCGATCGCAAGCATGGCCGATCGCGGTCTGACCGATATCGTCGCCATCGACCTGTCTGCCACCCGGCGCCGGCTCGCAGAGACCCTCGGCGCCACGGCCATCGACCCGGCAGACGCCAGCGTGTGGGCTGAACTCAGCCGCCTGCACGGCACGGCCAAGGTCCAATTCGGTACGGCCCCGGCCACCTCCGCGTACATCGAGGCCACCGGTTCATCGACGATGCTCACCAAGATCGTCGACCGCGCCGGGCGAGGTTCGACCATCTGCGTCGTCGCACTGCACTACGAGCCGGTTCCGATCAACTTCCTCAGCGTGCTGATGCAGGAACTGACTATTCGGGGATCGATCGAGTACCCCGCGCGGTTCGCCGATGCCATCGAACTGCTCAGCCGCCGCGACCTATCGCCGCTGATCACCCATCGTTTCGGATTGGGAGACATTGCCTCTGCGCTGGAACTTCTCGGTAGCAGCAAGGAATGCGGCAAGGTCATGATCGAGATGCGCTGACCGCTGTCATAAACCATCGTGTGGGCGGTAGATTGTGAGCAACGACGCCCGAAGGAGCGAGTTGATGACTGATCAGGATCCCAACCTCTACGGGCC
>NZ_JAEMSG010000092.1 GCF_016462945.1 Mycolicibacterium sp.
GTGCCCACCCACCCCTGGTGAATTTCAGGCCCTCGATCTGCGGCCACGGCACCGTCCGGCTGTTCAGCAGGCCCCGGGCCGTGACGGCATCATGGTCGGCAACGGTGCGCAGCCGCTCGATCGCCACCGAGGCGAGAACGGGGATGATCAGCAGCGCCCACGCGGCCGGTCCGAGCAGCGGGATGAACACCAGGATACTCAGGGCGAGGAAGCCGGATGCGAAATGCGCCATCGGCGAGATCCGGATCACCGTCGCTTTTGTGGCTGGCTTGCTGGTCTCGGCGGTGGCCATCACAGCATCATGTCACCGGTGCGGACCGAACCGACTCGGACTGGACATTTGACGCTTGACCTGTGCCGGGACTACTCTTGGCAACTATGACATCCGGCGGAAAGCTCGTAGTAGTAGGTCAGCGCGTTGGTGCCGCGCTCGTCCCCGCCCGGGTCTAGCCACACGCACCAGCGCGCAACCCTCGTACAGCTGACCATGCTGACGGGGGTTTTTTCTTGCCAAACCAACAGGGCCAAACCAACAGGGCCAAACCAACAGGGCCGAACCAACAACGAGGATATCGAGGAAAACCAGTGAGCGCACCGACCACGCGAGCACCCGAGCCGTCGACCCAAGCGGCCGGCGCCAATGGTGCCGAGACTTCGGGTAAGCACGCCAAGCGCATCCCGGCGCATCAGCTCACCGGCGCTGAGGCGGTGGTGCGGTCGTTGGAGGAACTCGGCGTCGAGCTGATCTTCGGCATCCCCGGCGGCGCGGTGCTGCCGGTCTACGATCCGCTGTTCGATTCGACGAAGCTGCGCCACATCCTGGTCCGACATGAGCAGGGGGCCGGGCACGCCGCCAGTGGTTACGCCCATGCCACCGGCAAGGTCGGTGTCATGATGGCCACGTCGGGTCCCGGCGCGACGAATCTGGTCACCGCACTGGCCGACGCTCAGATGGACTCGATTCCGGTGGTCGCGATCACCGGCCAGGTGGGTCGCAGCCTGATCGGCACCGACGCATTCCAGGAGGCCGATATCACCGGCATGACGATGCCGATCACCAAGCACAACTTCCTGGTTCGCGACGGAGACGATATCGCCCGAATGATCGCCGAGGCATTCCACATCGCCTCGACCGGACGCCACGGCGCGGTGCTGGTCGACATTCCCAAGGACGTGCTGCAGGGCCAGTGCACGTTCGCCTGGCCGCCCGAGATGGACCTGCCCGGGTACAAACCCAACACCAAACCGCACAGCCGCCAGATCAAGGAGGCTGCCAAGCTGATCGTCGCGGCCCGCAAGCCGGTGCTGTACGTCGGCGGCGGTGTGATCCGTGGTGAGGCCTGCGATGAACTGTTGGAACTGGCCGAACTGACCGGTATTCCGGTGGTCACCACGCTGATGGCCCGGGGGGCGTTCCCGGACAGTCACCGCCAGAACCTCGGCATGCCGGGTATGCACGGAACCGTCGCCGCGGTGGCCGGCCTGCAGAAGAGCGATCTGCTGATCACCCTCGGTGCCCGCTTCGATGACCGGGTGACCGGCAAACTGGACTCATTCGCGCCCGGCGCCAAGGTGATTCACGCCGATATCGACCCGGCCGAGATCGGCAAGAACCGCCATCCCGATGTGCCGATCGTCGGCGATATTAAAGCCGTCATCACCGAATTGATCGAGGTGCTGCGCAAGGACCGCGGCGGGGACGACAGGATCGGCAACGAAGGAGTCGAAGACCCCGACCTCGCCGACTGGTGGTCCTACCTGGACGGCTTGACGAAGGCCTATCCACTGAGTTGGGATCCGCAGACCGACGGCAGCCTGAGCCCGGAGTACGTCATCTCCGAGCTCGGCAAGATCGCCGGACCCGATGCCATCTACGTCGCGGGCGTGGGTCAGCACCAGATGTGGGCCGCGCAATTCATCTCCTACGAGAAGCCGCGCACCTGGCTGAACTCCGGGGGTTTGGGCACCATGGGCTACGCCGTCCCGGCGGCTATGGGCGCCAAGATGGCCTGCCCGGACGCCGAGGTGTGGGCGATCGACGGTGACGGCTGTTTCCAGATGACCAACCAGGAGTTGGCCACCTGCGCCATCGAGGGCGTGCCGATCAAGGTCGCGTTGATCAACAACGGCAACCTGGGCATGGTTCGGCAGTGGCAGACGCTGTTCTACGGAGAGCGCTACAGCCAGACCGATCTGTCCACCCACAGTCGCCGCATCCCTGATTTCGTCAAGCTCGCCGAAGCGCTGGGATGTGTCGGATTGCGTTGTGAGCGAGCCGAAGACGTTGACGACGTGATCAATCAGGCGCGCGCCATCAATGACCGGCCGGTGGTGATCGACTTCATCGTGGGCGCCGATGCCCAGGTGTGGCCGATGGTCGCCGCCGGAACCGGCAACGATCAGATCATGGCGGCGCGCAATATCCGTCCGCTGTTCGACGAGGACAACTCTGAGGGCCGGGCCTGATGGCCACGTCTTCTGATTCAAGGACAGTCACACACACCCTGTCGGTGCTCGTCGAGGACAAGCCCGGCGTGCTGGCCCGCGTCGCGGCGTTGTTCTCCCGTCGCGGGTTCAACATCGAGTCGCTGGCCGTGGGTGCCACTGAGCACAAGAATATGTCGCGGATGACGATCGTGGTCACCGCCGAGGAGACTCCGCTCGAGCAGATCACCAAGCAGCTCAACAAGTTGATCAACGTCATCAAGATCTTCGAACACGAAGATGACAATGTGGTGGCGCGCGAGTTGTGGCTGATCAAGGTCCGCACCGACACCGCGAACCGCAGCCAGGTGATTGAGGCGGCAAACCTTTTTCGCGCCAAAGTTATTGACGTGTCCACCGAATCGCTGACCATCGAGGCGACCGGTACGCAGGAGAAGCTGCACGCGCTGCTTCGGGTTCTGGAACCCTATGGCATCCGTGAGCTTGTGCAGTCCGGTGTGGTAGCACTGTCGCGTGGTCCGCGTGGCATGACGAACTCGAAATAGCAGTACCAACCAAAAACAGAAGGAAATTCACCGTGGCTTCAACCGGAATCGAGATGTTCTACGACGACGATGCCGACCTGTCGATCATTCAGGGTCGCAAGGTTGGGGTTATCGGCTATGGCAGCCAGGGCCACGCCCACTCACTGAGCCTGCGCGACTCCGGTGTTCAGGTGAAGGTGGGCCTGAAAGAGGGTTCCAAGTCACGGGAGAAGGTTGCCGAGCAGGGCCTCGAGGTCGACACTCCGGCCGAGGTGGCCAAGTGGGCTGATGTCATCATGCTGCTGGCGCCCGATACCGCGCAGGCAGCGATCTTCACAAACGATATCGAGCCCAACCTCAAGGCCGGTGACGCGCTGTTCTTCGGCCACGGCCTCAACATCCACTTCGGTCTGATCAAACCGCCCGCCAACGTCACGATCGGCATGGTGGCACCTAAGGGTCCCGGTCACCTGGTGCGCCGTCAGTTCGTCGACGGCAAGGGCGTGCCGTGCCTGGTCGCCATCGAGCAGGATCCCACTGGCGAAGGCGTCGCGCTGGCACTGTCGTATGCCAAGGGCATCGGCGGCACCCGGGCCGGTGTCATCAAAACCACCTTCAAAGACGAGACCGAGACCGACCTCTTCGGTGAGCAGGCCGTGTTGTGCGGCGGCACTGAGGAATTGGTGAAGACCGGCTTCGAGGTCATGGTCGAGGCCGGCTACGCGCCCGAGCTTGCCTACTTCGAGGTGCTCCACGAACTCAAGCTCATCGTGGACCTGATGTATGAGGGCGGGATCGCGCGGATGAACTATTCGGTGTCCGATACCGCCGAGTACGGCGGTTACCTGTCCGGCCCGCGCGTCATCGACGCCGATACCAAGCAGCGGATGCGCCAGATCCTGACCGAGATCCAGGATGGCACCTTCGTCAAACGGCTCGTCGCCAATATGGAGGGCGGCAATAAGGAGCTGGAGGCGCTGCGCAAGAAGAACGCCGAACATCCCATCGAGGTCACCGGCAAGAAACTGCGCGATTTGATGAGCTGGGTCGACCGCCCGCTGACCGATACGGCGTAACTACCTGCTGCGTCAGTAGTGGTATCGGGCTTTGAGGATCCGTATCTCGTGATCGTCGGCGCGGTACACCAAACGGTGTTCGTCGTCGATCCGGCGTGACCAATAGCCGGACAACTCACCTCGCAGTGGTTCCGGCTTGCCGATTCCGGTAAACGGATCGCGTTGGATCTCCGCGATGAGCCGGGTGATTCGGCGCGCAGTTTTGCGGTCCGACCCGAGCCAGTATTGGAAGTCATCCCAGGCGGCCGGATCGAACCGGACTGCCCTCACTCTTGGCCGCCGGCCATTTCCCGAAGCTCATCCACGGATGTGGTGATGCCCGAGTGTCCAGCCCGATCGCGGGCGACGGCTTCCATCAGTCGCTTGGCGTTCTCCGGCGAGCGCAACAGATACACGGTCTCCTGCCATGAGTCGTAGTCGTCGGCGGACATCAACACCGCATCACCTGCTTTGGAGGTGATGCGTACCGGTTCGTGGTCGGTATTGACCTGTTCCAAAAGAGGGAAAAGGCGTTGGCGGGCCTCACTGGCGCTGATGCTCATGTCGGGCCCCTTTCTCGGCGCCATTATCGTACCAAAGTTGTACGACTAAACCGTACGACTTTGCGTCCCCGCCGCTGTCAGGGCGCCAGCGACGGCACTTTCAGTCCGAACTCCCGCTTGAGCACCGTCCGCGCGGCGTAATAGCCGCTCATCCCGTGCACGCCGCCGCCGGGCGGGGTGGCCGACGAGCACAGATAGGCCTTCGGCATCGGGGTCGTCCACGGGTTGACCCTGGGCGTCGGACCGAGCAGCGCGCGCAGGACGGCGTTGCCGCCGACCCCGATATCACCGCCGATGTAGTTCGCGTCATGGTCGGCGAGCCGGTTGGCCGCAATGCTGCGGGCTGAGACGACGATGTCGGTGAAACCCGGCGCGAACCGCTCCATGATGGCGGTGATGGTGTCGCGCTGATCCACCGACGACCCCGCAGGCACGTGCGCGTAGGTCCAGAACGGCCGCCGGCCGCGAGGGTCGATGCGACTGGGGTCAGCGGTGAAGGATTGCGCGGCCAGCACCATCGGCCACTTGGCGTGCCGCCCCTGCGCGATCTCCCTCTCGGCGTGCGCCATCTGGGAGCGGGTACCGCCGAGATGCAGCGTAGCGGTATCTGCCAGTCGCGGATCGGCCCACGGAATATCCTCGGAGAGAACGAAATCCACCTTGGCGACGCCCGGTCCGTACCGGTAGCGCTGGAGTGCGCGGGCGTAGCGTGACGGCAGCGAATCACCGTAGATGCCCAACAGTGCGGTGGGTGCGGTGTCGTACAGCACGACCCCGGCTGGAGGCGATGTCACTTCGGTGTCGGCGTGCAGCACGCCGCCGTGGGCGCGCAGATCGGCGATCAGCGCGTCGGCGATGGCTTGGCTACCGCCCACCGGAACCGGCCAGCCCACCGTGTGGGCGAGTGTCGCCAGCATCAGGCCCGCACCCGCACCGACGAATGACGGCATGCGCGAAATCGTATGTGCCGCAACGCCGGTGAACAGTGCTCGGGCATCTTCGCCGCGCAGGCTTCCCCAGGCGGGGGTGCCCTGTTCGATGATCCGCCGGGCCAGGTGGACAACGGCGGGAATATCGGTGGGGATCGAGCGTTTGTCGCCGATCAGCAGACCCACCACAGTGTGGGCGTCAGCGACAAGCGGGCCCAAGAGATGTCGCCAGGAATCGCCGTGTTCCAGGCCGGCGCAGGTCCGGTCCAGGTTGTGGTAGGCCAGCGCGGCCGGATGATTCGGCAGCGGATTGGCGTAGGAGATGTCCGGAACCATCAACCCCACGCCGCGGGCGGCGAGGTCGAACTCGGCGAAGAACGGTGACGCCAGGGCCAGTGGGTGGATCGCCGAGCAGATGTCGTGGGCGACGCTGGGGGAGTCAGGGTCGGGAAGGGTGCGCGAACCGCCGCCGAGGGTGGGCTGGGCTTCGAGCACCTGCACGCTCAACCCGGCGCGGGCACAGATGACGGCGGCGCTGAGCCCATTGGGTCCACTGCCCACCACGGTGACGTCCATCTCTCTCATTCTCCCGCCCACAAGCCGGTGACGACAGCCCATTACGCTGTCAGAGTGAGCCTGCCCGTTGTTCTGATCGCCGACAAACTCGCTGAATCGACCGTGGCCGCCCTCGGCGACCGGGTGGAAGTGCGGTGGGTCGACGGTCCTGACCGCCCCAAACTGCTGGAAGCGGTCGCTGATGCCGACGCGTTGCTGGTGCGCTCGGCCACCACGGTCGACGCCGAGGTGATCGCCGCGGCACCCAAGCTGAAGATCATCGCCCGCGCCGGGGTGGGGCTGGATAACGTCGACGTCGATGCCGCCACCGCGGCCGGTGTGCTGGTGGTCAATGCCCCCACCTCTAACATCCACAGCGCCGCCGAGCACGCCATCGCGCTCCTGCTGGCCGCGGCGCGGCAGATCCCGGCCGCCGATGCCACCCTGCGTGAGCACACCTGGAAACGCTCGTCGTTCAACGGCACCGAGATCTTCGGCAAGACCGTCGGAGTGGTGGGCCTGGGTCGCATCGGCCAGCTGGTCGCCGCCCGGCTGGCCGCGTTCGGCACCCACATCATCGCCTACGACCCCTATGTTCCGGCCGCGCGTGCGGCGCAACTCGGCATCGAACTGTTGCCGCTGGATGACGTGCTTGCCCGGGCCGACTTCATCTCGGTGCACCTGCCCAAGACCAAGGAGACCGCCGGGCTGCTGGGCACGGAAGCACTGGCCAAGACCAAGCCCGGGGTGATCATCGTCAACGCCGCCCGTGGCGGACTCATCGATGAGCACGCGCTGGCCGAGGCGATCAAGAGCGGCCACGTCCGCGGTGCCGGCCTGGACGTGTTCGCCACCGAACCCTGCACGGACAGCCCGCTTTTCGAGCTGACGCAGGCAATAGTCACCCCGCACCTGGGTGCGTCGACGTCAGAGGCTCAGGACCGGGCAGGCACCGATGTCGCTGAGAGTGTCAAACTCGCCATGGCCGGTGAGTTTGTGCCCGATGCGGTCAATGTCGGCGGTGGCGTGGTCAACGAGGAGGTGGCACCCTGGCTGGATTTGGTGCGCAAGCTCGGCCTGCTGGTCGCTGCGCTGTCTGCTGAGGCGCCGAGCAGCCTGTCGGTACGGGTCAGCGGCGAACTTGCTTCCGAAGACGTCGAAGTGCTCAAACTTTCGGCGATTCGCGGACTGTTCTCGACGACGACCGATCAGCAGGTGACGTTTGTCAACGCGCCGGCGCTGGCCGCCGAGCGTGGTCTGTCCACTGAATTGAGCACGGCAAGCGAGAGCCCGAACCACCGCAGCCTGGTCGAGGTGAAGGTGGTGGCGCCGGACGGCTCCGCAGTCAACGTCTCCGGCACGTTGTCCGGACCGCAGCTGACTGAGAAGGTCGTGGCGATCAACGGCCGCAGCTTCGATCTGCGCGCCGAAGGGATCAACCTGATCCTGCACTACGGCGACAAGCCCGGGGCGCTGGGCAAGATCGGCACCCTGCTGGGTAGTGCAGGGGTGAACATCGAGGCCGCCCAGATGAGTCAGGACTCCAGTGGATTAGGCGCGACGGTGATGCTGCGACTGAATCGGGATGTCCCCGCCGATGTTCGGATCGCGATCGGTGCAGCAGTGGAAGCCGGGACGCTGGAAGTGGTGGATCTGTCGTGAAACTCGCTGACGACGATGCAGCGCGAAGCGTTGAGGAGAAGCGGCACAGATGAAACTGGCAGTGATCCCCGGCGACGGTATCGGCCCCGAAGTCATCGGTGAGGCACTCGATGTGATCGACGCGGTGCTGCCAGGTGTCGACAAGACGACCTACGATCTCGGCGCGAAGCGCTTCCACGCCACCGGTGAGGTGCTGCCGGCAGGCGTCCTCGACGAGCTGCGCGCCCACGATGCGATCCTGCTGGGCGCGATCGGCGATCCGTCGGTTCCCAGCGGGGTACTCGAGCGCGGCCTGCTGCTGCAGACTCGCTTCGAGCTCGATCATCACGTCAACCTGCGCCCGAGCCGACTTTATGACGGGGTCACCAGCCCACTGGCCGGTGACCCGATGATCGACTTCGTCGTGGTGCGGGAGGGAACCGAGGGCCCCTACACCGGAAACGGTGGCGTGATCCGCGCCGGAACCTCGCACGAGGTGGCCACCGAGGTGAGCCTCAACACCGCGTTCGGTGTCAACCGGGTGGTTCGGTACGCGTTCGATCTCGCGAGTAAGCGGCGCAAGAACCTCACGCTGGTGCACAAGACCAATGTCCTGACTTTCGCCGGCGGCCTGTGGTCACGGGTGGTGGCCGAGATCGGCGCCGAGTACCCGGACGTCGAGGTGGCCTATCAGCACATCGACGCGGCCACCATTTACATGGTCACCGATCCGGGCCGGTTCGACGTGATCGTCACCGACAACCTCTTCGGCGATATCATCACCGACCTTGCGGCAGCAGTCAGTGGCGGAATCGGCCTGGCCGCCAGCGGCAATATCGACGCCACCGGAACCAACCCGTCGATGTTCGAGCCCGTGCACGGCAGCGCACCCGATATCGCCGGCAAGGGCATCGCCGATCCGACCGCCGCCGTGATGAGCGTGGCACTACTGCTGAACCACATCGGTGAGGACGCCGCGGCGGCCCGAGTCGATGCGGCAGTCGCCGACCATCTGGCGACCCGCGGTGACGCGAAGCTGTCGACGAAACAGGTCGGCGAGCGGATCCGCGCCCGGCTTTAAGCACTAGGCTGACCCGAATGCGCCTCGGTCGTATCGCCAGCCCCGACGGGGTCGCCTTCGTCAGCGTCGAAGGTGACGCGGATGCCGAAGTCGCCCGCGAGATCGCCGAGCACCCCTTCGGCACGCCCACCTTCACCGGCCGGTCGTGGCCGCTGGCGGATGTGCGCTTGCTGGCGCCCATCCTGGCCAGCAAGGTGGTCTGCATGGGCAAGAACTACCTCGAGCATGTCATCGAGATGGGCGGCACAACGGGCCCTGTATCCGAGGACCCGATCATCTTCCTCAAGCCGAACACCTCGATCGTCGGGCCCGGCATACCGATTCAACTGCCCGCCAACGCCTCCCCGGTACACCACGAGGGCGAGTTGGCGGTGGTCATCGGCCGGCCGTGCAAAGACGTCCCGGCTTCCCGTGCCGCTGAGAACATCCTCGGCTACACGATCGCCAACGATGTCTCAGCCCGCGATCAGCAGCAGGCCGACGGGCAGTGGACGCGTGCCAAAGGCCACGACACGTTCTGTCCGCTGGGCCCGTGGATCGTCACCGATCTGGACCCGTCGGACCTGCAGATCCGCACCGAGGTCAACGGCGTGGTGCGTCAGGACAGTCGTACCTCGCTGCTGATCCACGACATCGGCGCCATCATCGAGTGGGTGTCGGCGGTGATGACCCTGCTGCCCGGCGATCTGATTCTCACCGGGACACCGGCCGGTGTGGGACCGATCGAAGACGGCGACACCGTCAGTATCACCATCGAGGGCATCGGAACCCTGACCAACCCCGTGGTCCGGAAGGGCACATGATGAGCACCGGAGTGCGGGTGCGGTTCTGCCCGTCGCCGACGGGAATCCCGCATGTCGGGCTGGTGCGCACCGCACTGTTCAACTGGGCCTACGCTCGGCACACCGGCGGGGTGTTCGTGTTCCGCATCGAGGACACCGATGCTGCGCGCGATTCCGAGGAGAGCTACGCCGCGATTCTGGACGCGCTGCGGTGGCTGGGACTGGACTGGGACGAGGGCCCGGAAGTCGGTGGGCCGCACGGACCGTACCGGCAATCCCGGCGCGGCGATCTCTACCGCGATGTGGTGGCGCGGCTGGTGGGGTCCGGCGAGGCGTACCCGGCCTACTCAACCCCCGAGGAGGTCGAGGCGCGGCATATCGCCGCCGGCCGCAACCCGAAAATGGGTTACGACAATTACGACCGCGATCTCACCGAGGAACAACGCGCCGGCTATGTCGCCGAGGGTCGCAAGCCGGTGCTGCGACTGCGGATGCCCGATGAGGACATCAGCTGGGGTGACCTGGTACGCGGTGAGACGACATTCGCAGCCGGGACGGTGCCGGACTTCGCCCTGACCCGGGCTAACGGAGATCCGCTGTATACCTTGGTCAATCCGGTTGACGATGCGCTGATGAAGATCACGCACGTGTTGCGTGGCGAGGATCTGCTGCCGTCGACGCCGCGACAGATCGCCCTGCACCGCGCGTTGATCCGGATCGGTGTCGGTGAGTGCGTTCCCGAGTACGCCCACTTGCCGACGGTGCTCGGGGACGGCACCAGGAAGCTGTCCAAGCGGGATCCGCAGTCGAATCTGTTCCTGCATCGTGACCGCGGCTTCATTCCCGAGGGTCTGCTCAACTACCTGGCGCTGCTGGGCTGGGGCATCGCCGACGATCACGACATCTTCAGCCTCGAGGAGATGGCGGCGGCCTTCGACGTCATCGACGTCAACTCCAACCCGGCACGGTTCGATCAGAAGAAGGCCGATGCCATCAACGCCGAGCACATTCGTCGCCTCAGCGAGGGCGACTTCACCGCCAGGCTGCGCTCGTACTTCGATGTCCACGGGTACGACACCGGCCTGGACGAGGCCGGTTTCGGAGCCGCCGCCCAGCTGGTGCAGACCCGGATTGTCGTGCTCTCCGATGCGTGGGAGCTGTTGAGGTTCTTCAACGATGACTGCTACGCGATCGACCCCGCCGCAGCGGCCAAGGAACTCGGCGCCGACGCGGCCGGTGTGCTCGACGCCGCGTGTGCGGCACTCGATGAGGTATCGACGTGGAACGCGGTCGGCATCGAGGAGGCCCTGAAGGCCGCGCTGATTGACGGGTTGGGGCTCAAGCCACGTAGGGCGTTCGGTCCGATCCGCGTCGCGGTGACCGGCTCGACCGTCAGCCCGCCGCTGTACGAGTCATTGGAATTGCTCGGACGGGAGCGCAGCCTAGGTCGGCTGCATGCGGCCCGTGACAGGGCGAAGTGAGAATCTTTGGTAGTCTGCTGTTCGTCCGTCGATAGCTGGTCTTGACCAGCTGTTATGGGACGCCAATGGGGTATGGTGTAATTGGCAACACAGCTGTTTCTGGTACAGCCATTCTAGGTTCGAGTCCTGGTACCCCAGCAATTATGACGGCAAATGCCGCTGAGATATGCTGAGTCACCGGCGTGCATGGAAGCGCTGCGTTTGGTTCTAGCCCCCGTCGTCTAGCGGCCTAGGACGCCGCCCTCTCACGGCGGTAGCGTGGGTTCGAATCCCATCGGGGGTAC
>NZ_JAEMSG010000093.1 GCF_016462945.1 Mycolicibacterium sp.
AAGCTCAGCTCGGGGTTGCGTTGGCCCCGGCGGCCTGGTGCGGACGGCGACGACGACGGCGCGCGGCACCCTCACCGTCCGGTGCCGATGCATCTATGATCGCGGAAGTCGCTGCAGTAGAGGATTTTTCAACGTGACCGGTGGCGGAGTCGCCAGCGCGGGTGCGCTGGCGAGACCGGCTGCGCGGCGGACGTGAGCCCCCGGATTCGGTGGAGCTGATCCGGCTCTCGCCCCGGGAGTCGCCCCTGGAATCCCCCCGGGAATCCCCCCGGGAGTCACCTTTAGCTTCGCTCCTGGGTCGGGTGGTCCTGCGCGCCCCGCCGATGGTGCCGACGGCGTCGGCGGGGATGCCGAGTTCCTCATAGAAGTGCGGTGAGTTGGAGTAGGTCTCGGCCGGATCCGGGCGTCCAAGCTTGAGTGCGGTGTTGATCATCGACCAGCGCTCCAGCTCATCCCAGTCGACCAGCGTCACGGCGACGCCGGTCTTGCCGGCCCGGCCGGTGCGGCCGATGCGGTGCACGTAGGCCTGCTCGTCCTCGGGGATCTGGTAGTTGATCACGTGGGTCACGTCATCGATGTCGATACCGCGGGCGGCGACATCGGTGGCGACCAATACGTCGACCTCGCCGGTCCGGAACGCCTTGAGCGCCTTCTCGCGCGCGATCTGGCCGAGGTCGCCGTGCACGGCGCCAACCTTGAATCCGCGTTCGGCGAGATCGTCGGCCACCTTCTGGGCGGTGCGCTTGGTGCGGCTGAAGATCATCGTCGCGCCACGGCCGTCGGCCTGCAGGATCCGGCTGACCATCTCCACCTTGTCCAACGCGTGGGCACGGTAGACGAACTGTTCGGTGCTGTCGTGGGTGGCCGAACCCTGCACGCCTTCGGCGCGGATGTGGGTGGGCTGGGTCATGAACGTGCGCGCGAGAGTGATGATCGGGTCCGGCATGGTCGCCGAGAACAGCATTGCTTGACGCTGCGTGGGGATCTGGCGCAGGATGCGTTCGATATCGGGCAGGAAGCCCAGATCCAACATCTCGTCGGCCTCATCGAGCACCAGCACCGACAGACCGCCGAGTCGCAGGTGACCCTGCTGGGCGAGATCGAGCAACCGGCCCGGGGTTCCAACGACGACGTCGGCGCCGACGCGCAGCGACTCGATCTGGGACTCGTAGGGGCGCCCGCCATAGATCGAGATGACGCTCAGCTTCCGACCGCCATCGGCGCTCAGATACTTGGCCGCGCCGGACAGGTCGTCGTGGACCTGAATGCACAACTCCCGGGTGGGCACCACGATCAGTGCGCGCGGGGTCCCGTCCAGCGGCCGATCTGCGGCGGCCGCGGTGGTGATGCTCTGCAGCAGTGGCACACCGAAGGCGAAGGTCTTGCCCATGCCGGTGCGCGCCTGACCGATGAGATCGTCGCCGGCCAATGCGAGCGGGAGCGTGAGTTCCTGAATCGCGAATGCGTTCTCGATACCCTGCTCGGCGAGTGCGCGGACGATTTCCTCGCGGACGCCGAGGTCGGCGAATCGCAGCGGGGGTTTTTCGGTCCCAGTTTGTTCGGTTGCAGTTTCGTCAGTGGAGATTGTCATAGAGCGGCTTTAGGCCTTCCGTTGTCATTCCTCGTGCATTTTCCACGCGCGCACGAGTTGAAGACTTTCGGAAATGGTTGGCCCTGCTTTCGGGGCGGGCCCACTGCGTGCACGCACATTACCGCCTCCCATGGTACCTGCTCCGGTCCGATAAACCGATCAGCGGCGGGGTTACAGTGGCCGTATGGAAGCGACTCAGCGCGTTTCGCCGTCGACGGTTCCGGCCGACCACCCCGGTGTCACCGAGTTGTTCTCGCTGCTCGCCTACGGCGAACTAGCCGCCTTCTACCGGCTCACCGACGAGGCCCGGATGGCACCCGACCTGCGTGGCCGCATCAATATGGCCCGGATGGCCGCCGCCGAGATGGGCCACTACGACCTGGTGCGCGACACCCTCGAGGCCCGCGGGGTGGACGTGCCGGCGGCCATGACGCGCTATGCGCCGGCACTGGAGCAGTACCACCGGCTGACCATGCCGAGCACCTGGCTGGAGGCGTTGGTCAAAACCTATGTCGGCGATGCCATGGCGGCGGATCTGTATCGGGCGATCGCGGGCTCGCTGCCCGATGAGGTGGCCGATGTGGTGCGCGCGGTACTGGCCGAGACCGGTCATTCGCAGTTCGTCGTCGCCGAGGTGCGATCAGCGGTGACGGCAAGCTCGCGGCAGCGCAGCCGGCTGGCGCTGTGGTCGCGTCGGCTGCTGGGTGAGGCGATCACCCAGGCGCAGTACGTGATGGCCGACCATGACGAACTGGTGGATCTGGTGGTGGTGGGCGGGGGCCTGGGTCAGCTGACCGATTTCTTCGATCGGCTACAGCGCACGCATGATGAACGGATGCGTCAGCTCGGCTTGGTCTAGCGGTTGCAGGTGGTGCTGACGGCGAACCGGGTGTCGGAGGCCACCGTCGTCCCGCTGGCATTGGTGATCCAGCAATTGAGTTGGCTGCCCGCGCTATTGGCGGTCACGTAGTTCACCGGCACGTCGGGGGTGACGGTCAGCGTCCACGGCAGTGTCACGTTTGTGGCGGTGTGAAACTCACCGGTCTCATCCGCGTAGACCACGGTGACCGGATCGTTGGGACGCTGGTTGCCGGCGACGGTGTACACGATCTGCCGCAGATCCACTCGCGCGCTCGATGCGGGCGTCACCGACTCCACCCGCATCGGGATCTCGTCTGAGGCGTGCGGGGTGCTCGGGGCGAAGGTGGCGGTCACCGTCCGGGTCGGCGGCGGGCCGTCCGGGTCGGATGTGGTGGCCGTGCCTCCGGCCTTGATGACGAACATGGTGGCGGCGGTGATGCCGAGCAGACCGATGACCGTCAGGGCCACCCGCGGCCACCTGGTCATGTGCCGTCGCTCGCCATCGCTCACAAGACCAACGGTAGGAACGCTCGACGCCCGCCCGGACCCGCGACCCGCGGCCGTTGTCATGCTGTTACCGCAGCTTGACACGTTCTTTGCCAAACGGGTGCGGCTGACCGGAGGCACTCCGGAGGCTTCCACTAGCCTTCAGTGAGTCGCACTCGAATGGGAAGGGGCCGGCGTGGAGGTCAAGATCGGTGTTTCGGACAGCCCGCGTGAGCTCATTTTCAACAGCGCCCAGACGCCCGCTGAGGTCGAGGATCTGGTGAAAGCGGCGCTGGCTCAGGCAGGTTCGGCGGGGGCATCTTCGGTGCTGGCCCTGACCGACGACAAGGGCAAGCGAATCCTGGTGCAGGCCAGCAAGATCAGCTACTTGGAGATCGGCGCGGCTGATGTGCGACGGGTCGGGTTCGGTATCGCCCCTGAGGCGTCTTAAGGCGCGATCGTCAGGATCGGGTCAGCGGGACATGCGACAGGCCGCCCCAGGCGAACTGCACCGTCCCCTCAACCGCGTCGTCCTTGCTGATCGGCCGGCCGGCGTCGAGCCAGTAGCGCGCACAGTCCACACTGACGCCCACCAGGCCGACCGCGATAATCCGGGCCCGGTGCGGATCCAACCCGGAATCGGAGCTGATCAGGTCGAACACCGCGTCGGTACATGCCTCGGTGGCCACTTTCACCTGGGCTGCCACCTGCGGCTCGTTGGACAAGTCGTTCTCGAAGATCAGTCGATAACCCTGGCTGTCGTGCTCGATGAAATCGAAGAACGCCTGTACCGCCGCGCGTAGCCGCTGTCGGTTGTCGGTCGTGGTCCGCAGTGCCTGGCGCACACCGGACACCAGGATGTCCACATGCTGGTGCAGCACCGCCAGATACAGATCCAGCTTGCTCGAGAAGTGTTGGTAAAGAACCGGTTTGCTGACCCCGGCCCGGTCGGCGATTTCATCCATCCCGGCCGCGTGATAGCCCCGGTCGACGAACAGATCGCTGGCTGTTTCGAGCAGTTGGCCCCGGCGCTCATCACGGGGCATCCGGCCACCACCGCGGGCACGTTTGCGCTCGCTCGTGGGAGTCAGGTTGCTCATCACACCGACACTACTACCTGCGGCTGTTGACCCTTCCGTGCCTGCGCCGGGGCTCGACATGCGCGCGTCTGGGCTGCGGACTCACCTGCTATGCGATCCTGGGACGGTGACCAATGAGCCGGGGCCGCGTGCGGGACGCCGCGTGCCGGTACTGCGCAGCGACGCAGGCGAGCCGCTGCGGGCCCTGCGCGACCCGATGGCGGTGAGTTCCGGTCGGGCCAGGGCCAATCGCGAACAGCACGATCAGCTGCGCAGGCAGAGTCAATTGGGCCGGTTTCTGGCCACCTACGGCTGGCGTGCCTATGCCCTGCCGTTGTTGGTCGCGGTGACCGGCGTCGTGCTATATCAGACACTCACCGGCACCGCGGTTCCCGTCGCCGACGATATGGTGACGGGTCCGCCGAGGATCGGGTCGTCCGGTACGACGATCATCGGTGCGCCCCCGCGTGGACTTACCGAGTTCGACGCCAGCCTGCCCACCGGAATCCTGCCCGCCGGCGGGCAGTACACCGAGGCGGGCGAGCGGACGTGGCGCATTGTGCCGGGCACCACCCCGCAGGTCGGTCGTGGCACCGCGAAGGTGTTCAAGTACACCGTCGAGGTGGAGAACGGGATCGACACGTCGTCGTTCGGCGGTGACGAGGGATTCGCCCGGATGGTGACCGAGACCCTGGACAACCCGAAGAGTTGGACGCACAACCCGCAGTTCGCTTTTCAGCGCATCGACGCCACCACGGGCGATGTCAAGCCCGACTTCCGGGTGTCGCTCACCTCGCCGATGACGATCCGGGAGGGCTGCGGCTACGAGATCGAACTTGAGACGTCCTGCTACAACCCGATTTACGGTCCGAACGCCGAACCGCGAGTGTTCATCAACCTGGCGCGCTGGGTGCGCGGAGCGATGCCGTTCCAGGGTGATATCGGCTCCTACCGGCAGTACCTGATCAACCACGAAGTCGGCCACGCCATCGGCTACACCACACATGAGCCGTGCGAACGCAACGGTGCGCTGGCGCCGATCATGATGCAGCAGACCTTCTCCACATCGGATAACGACGCCACCCGCTTCGATCCGGAGTACGTCAAGCCGGATGGCAAGACCTGCCGGTTCAGCTCCTGGCCGTATCCGATCGCCTAGCGCGTCATGTCCCTGCCGCCGCTGGTCTCCCCGGCAGCTGAGCTGACCCGAGACGAGATCGCCCGCTACAGCCGGCACCTGATCATCCCGGACATCGGGGTGGTGGGGCAGCAGCGCCTGAAGAACGCCCGCGTGCTGGTGATCGGCGCCGGCGGCCTGGGGTCGCCGACGCTGCTCTATCTGGCCGCCGCCGGTGTCGGCACGCTGGGCATCGTCGACTTCGACACCGTCGACGAGTCCAATCTGCAGCGGCAGATCATCCACGGCAGCTCCGATGTCGGCCGGCTCAAGGTGGACAGTGCGCGAGACTCCATCGCTGAGATCAACCCGTTCGTCAGCGTGCGAACGCATGAGACACGACTCGATACCGACAACGCCGTCGCGTTGTTCGGCGACTACGACCTCATCATCGATGGCAGCGACAACTTTGCCACCCGCTATCTGGTCAACGACGCCGCCGTGCTCGCGCACAAGCCGTATGTGTGGGGTTCGATCTACCGCTTCGCCGGTCAGGTGTCGGTGTTCTGGGAAGACGCGCCCGATGGGCCCGACGGCACCAAACGCGGCGTGAATTACCGCGACCTGTACCCCGAACCACCGCCGCCGGGGTCGGTGCCGTCCTGCGCCGAGGGCGGCGTGCTGGGCATCCTGTGCGCCTCGATCGCGTCGGTGATGGGCACCGAGGCCATCAAGCTGATCACCGGGATCGGCGAATCGCTGCTGGGCCGACTGATGATCTATGACGCGCTGGCGATGTCCTACCGCACCATTGCGATTCGCAAGGATCCCCACGCTCGAGCGATCACCGGTCTCGTTGACTATGAGGTGTTCTGCGGAGCGGTCTCGGAACTGCCGGTCGCGGCCGACACGTCCATCACGCCGGTCGAGTTGCGTGACCTGATGGACTCCGGCGCCGCGATCGCCCTGATCGACGTCCGTGAGCCGGTCGAGTGGGAGATCAACCGCATCGCCGGTGCCGCGTTGATCCCGAAGTCCGCCATCGACTCCGGCGAAGCCCTGGCCGGGCTGCCGCAGGACGCCACTGTGGTGCTCTACTGCAAAACCGGGGTTCGGTCGGCCCAGGCCCTGTCGGTGCTGCAGCAGGCCGGGTTCGCGGGCGCGTTGCACCTGCAGGGCGGCATCGTGGCCTGGGCGCAGCAAATCGAGCCCGACATGGCGATGTACTGACGGCCTCCTGTCGCCGGTACGCCTTACCCTGGCCATGTGACTGACGAACGCCCGCCCGAGCATGTCCTGGCGACGTTCGGCGTCAAGTCCGGCGTCAAGTCCGGCGAACCAGAGCAACTGGGCGCCGGCTGGGAGGGCGGCTGGCGTTACGGCGAGATCGTCGTGGCGCAGATCACCGATCACGCTCGCGCCGCCTGGTCGGCCAAGGTCCGCGAGACGTTGTTCGTCGACGGCCTGCGGCTGGCCCGGCCGGTGCGCTCCACCGACGGACGCTATGTGGTCTCGGGTTGGCGGGCGGACACCTTCGTCGCCGGTGCGCCCGAACCGCGCGACGACGAGGTGGTGGCGACCGGTGTACGGCTGCACGAGGCGACCTCCAAACTTGAACGCCCCCGATTCCTCACCCAGATCCCGGTACCGCCGTGGACCGATGTCGATGTGTTCACCGCCGCCGATCGCGCCGCCTGGGAGGACCGTCCGCTGCAGAATCTGCCGCTGGGGGCTCCGGAGTTACCCGAATCAGAGGACCGCACCAAGGCGACCGAGTTGCTCACCCAGCTCGCCGGACTGCGCAAGCCCACCAAGAGCCCCAGTCAATTGGTGCACGGAGATCTGTACGGCACGGTGCTGTTCGCCGGCGCCGCAGCCCCCGGCATCACCGACATCACGCCCTACTGGCGGCCGGCGTCCTGGGCGGCCGGGGTGGTCGTCGTCGACGCGCTATCCTGGGGTGACTCCGACGACGGTCTAGTCGAACGCTGGGACGCGCTACCGGAGTGGCCTCAGATGTTGTTGCGCGCGTTGATGTTCCGGCTCGCGGTGCATGCCCTGCATCCGCTATCGTCGGGGGAGACCTTCCCGGGACTGCTGCGGACTTCGGCGTTGGTTCGGATGGCGCTTTAAGCGCCGCACCTCCGCCAACCGTCCGTATCGCTGGTAGGGAGTCCCATGCGCACCGACGATGACAGCTGGGGTATCAGTGACAGCGTGGGATCGACCGCAGTGATGGTGGCCGCTGTTCGCGCTGCTGAGAGCAACAGTGCGACCCCGCTGATCAATGACCGGTATGCCCGCATGTTGGTCGCCGACGAGGGCAGCGGTGTGTTCTCGAGCATCCTCGACGGCTCGCTGGGCGACCGGATCGCGGCCAAAGATCCTGCAGCTGCTGCCATTTTCTCCTACATGCAGGACTATCAGGCGGTGCGCACGCATTTCTTCGATGCGTTCTGCGCCGAGGCTGCCGCTGCCGGAATCCGCCAGTTCGTGATCCTGGCGTCCGGACTCGACACCCGTGCCTACCGACTGAACTGGCCGCAGGGCACTGTCGTCTACGAGGTCGACCTGGCGAAGGTGCTCAGTTACAAGGCCAGCGAGCTCGCGACGCATGGTGTGCAGCCGCTGGCCACCGTTCGTGAGGTGGCGGCCGATCTTCGCGACGATTGGCCGATTCTGCTGGAAGAGCAGGGTTTCGAACCGTCTCAGCCGACCGCCTGGCTGGCGGAGGGCTTGTTGATGTATCTGCCCGGCACCGAGCAGGATGAACTCTGCGAATTGATTACCCAGTCCAGCGGCGCGGGTAGCCGAGTGGCTGCCGAGTTCATCCCGTATCGCGACGATGAGCGCGCTGAACAGATTCGCGAGCTCTTCACCCACCTGGCCGACGAGCTTGGTGTTGAACACATCGTGTTCGGATTCGTCGCCGATATGGAGGGGCTCACCTACCGCGATCCCGACCGTGCAGACCTCACCGGATGGCTGCAGGCGCACGGGTGGGGTGCTTCGTCGCTGCCGGTGACCGACGAGATGGATCGACTCGGGTTCGCAGGCGACGTGTCGATGCGTCACGGCGCGGATTCCTTCGCGTACTTCGTCGTCGGTGAACTTACCCAACCGTAACGATGGGTCTAACCGAATTCGTGGCGTACTGAGCGGTCACCCGACAGCGGCACCCGGCCCCCAGGTGCGATCACACCCTCGGTGCGCAGTAACGTCAACTGCTGTGCCGCCAGATGCGGCGCCGGTCGGCCGGACGCGGTGATCACCCGATGCCAGGGCAGATCGTGCGAGTCGGTGTGCATGATCCAGGCGACGATCCGCGGGCTGGAAAGTCCTGCCGCACAGGCGATATCGCCGTAGGTGGCGACTCGGCCCGGCGGGATTGAGGCCACCAGTGCGCGCACCTGCTCCACGTGAATGTCGGTGATCTTCGGCATGGTTGTTCTTGGGTGGCGGTCAGCCGCGGGCGAGCATGTCCCGGATGGCCGCGGCGGTCTCGGCGGGTTTGGCAAGGGGAACCATGTGTCGGCAGTCCAGCGCGGTCAGGGTGAAATCGGTGCCGAGTCGCTCCGACAATCCGTTGATCAACGTACGCCCGACGTACGGCGGGTCGGACCGGGCGCCCTGCAGCAGGGCCGTCGGAGTTCCGTTGCGCGGCAACACGATATCGCGAGCCAGTTCACTCCAGTACGACATCATCGCGGGCACGCAGATCCGCCAGCGGTACCGACCGCCCGGTAGTTCGACGAGATGTTCACGGAGTTCGTCGTCGACATCGGCAGTCGGCACGTCGGCCCACGCGGCGTTGACCTTCTCGGCGCGTGCCTCCTCGGGGTCGGGGTAGTCCGGGGACTCCAGCATCGCCTCGGCGACCGTGAGCATGCGCTCGCCATTGAGTCCGATCGCCGGATCCAGCAGCACCAGTCCGGACACCAGGTCCGGGCAGGCCGCGGCCAGGTGCAGGGCAACCGCCCCGCCGAAGGAATGGCCCACCACCACCACCGGGCCGTCCGCCTCGCGTTCGATCAGGCTCGCCATGGCGGCGACATTGGCGTCGATCGTCCACGGCGCCGACCACGACGAACGGCCGTGACCGAGCAAATCCGGCGCCAGCACGGTGAATTCCGCCAGGTGCTCGTCGGCCAGGGTGTGCCAGCGCCAGCCGTGCCCGGTCAATCCGTGGATCATCAGGATTTGGGCGGGCCCGGGCGGGCCGAAGCGGTTCAGGTGCAGTTCGTCGGACACCGACCCATGCTGACACCATGGGGCGGTGACCACCACACCGAGGTCCGGTATCGGCGGCCCGCCGCCGTGGAGCCTGGCCGTGGCGGCGATCGTGATGGTCCAACTCGGTTCGGCGCTGTCCATGGACCTCATTGCCACGGTCGGGCCGGCCGGGGCCGCGTGGCTGCGGCTGACGGCCGGCGCGCTGATCTTCCTCGTGTTCGCCCGGCCCCGCTTCCGCGATATCGCCCGCCGGGATTTCCCCGCCCTGCTCGCACTCGGGGTGTGCACCGGGGTGATGAGTATGGCGTTCATGGCCGCGATCGAACGCATCCCGCTGGGAACCTCCGTCGCCATCGAGTTCCTCGGTCCGTTGACGGTCGCCGCCGTGCAGAGTGGCGCCAGGCGGGCACTCATCTGGCCGGCCCTGGCACTGGTGGGTGTGGTCCTGCTGACCGAACCGTGGCAGGGCAGTGTCAATGCGGCCGGTGTGGGATTCGCCGCGCTGGCCGGTCTGGGCTGGGGCACCTATATCGTGCTGACCCAGCATGTCGGGGATCGTTTCGAAGGTGTGACCGGACTGGCACTGACCATTCCCATCGCCGCCATCACCACCGCCGTCGTCGGCATTCCCGAGGCCAGCGGGCATCTCTCACCCGGCGTCATCGCCGTCTCCATCGGTCTTGCGCTGCTGTTCCCGGTGTTGCCCCTCGCGCTGGAAATGATCGCTCTGAGCCGGATGACGCACACCGCGTTCGGGACGCTGATGGCGCTGGAACCGGCGATGGGATTGTTGTTGGGATTGGTTGTTCTGCATCAGAAGCCGACGTTCATCCAACTCGCCGGCATCCTGCTCGTCGTCGCCGCCGGCGCCGCCGCGCAACGTGGTGGGTTGCGTGATTCCGGCGAGGTCGACGTGGCGCTGCCCTACCCGCCCTAATCGGACCGCTCTCCGTCAGACCCCCTGATCTGTCAGACCCCCGTGGTGTCATTCCGGCATGGGCATCAGTCGTATCGTCGGCGGGCCGGGAACCGGTAAGACCGCCCGGCTTATCGACGCTGCCGTCGAGCACATCGTCGGCGGCGGTGATCCGGAGTCCGTGCTGCTGTTGACCTCGGCGCGGCTGGCCGCCACAACCCGCGGCGCGATCACCGCGCGGCTACTCAATGCGGGCTCCGGCGGCCTTGCGGTGGTGCGCGAGCCACTGGTGCGCTCGGTGCACAGCTACGCATTCGGTGTGCTGCGCAACGCCGCCGCCCGCGCCGGTGATCCGCCGCCGCGGTTGGTCACCGGGGCCGAGCAGGACGGTGTCATCCGTGAACTGCTCGCCGGTGACCTCGACGACGGCGCGCACGGCTGGCCGCGCGAACTACGGCCCGCGCTCACCACGGTCGGGTTCGCAGGAGAACTGCGCGACCTGCTGGCGCGCTGCGCCGAGCGTGGCGTGGATGCCGACGAACTCAAGCGCATCGGCCGGGCTGCCGGACGCCCGGAATGGGTGGGAGCCGCGCGCTTCGCGCGCCAGTACGAACAGGTGATGCTGCTGCGCGCCTCGGTCGGCACGGCCGCACCGCAGGCGACGGTGCCCGCCCTGGGTGCCGCCGACCTCGTCGGGGCCGCACTGGAAGCACTGGCCGCCGACCCCGACCTGCTGGCCGCCGAGCGGGCCCGGATCCGGCTGCTGCTCGTCGACGATGCCCAGCACCTCGATCCGCAGGCGGCCACCCTGGTTCGGGTGCTGGCCGCCGGAGCCGATCGCACCCTGCTCGCCGGTGACCCGAATCAGGCGGTGTTCGGATTCCGCGGAGCCGACGCGGATCTGCTCTCGGCGGACGCATCCGCGATCACCCTGACCCGTTCGCACCGCTGCGCACCGGCCATCGCCCGGGCGATCAGCGGGATAGCGGCCGGGCGATGGC
>NZ_JAEMSG010000184.1 GCF_016462945.1 Mycolicibacterium sp.
TAGTTGGCTACTGCCGCGCCATATTAGTGAACCGCGACAGATGCAGTTGATGCGCCACTGTCACCGTCTTCGTCGGCCCGTTACGGTGCTTGGCGAGGATCAGATCGGCCTCGCCGCCGCGTGGGTCGTCGCGCTCGAACGCATCGGGCCGGTGCAGTAGGATCACCATGTCGGCGTCCTGCTCGATCGCGCCCGATTCACGAAGGTCGGAGAGCATCGGCTTCTTGTCGGTGCGCTGCTCCGGCCCGCGGTTCAGCTGGCTCATCGCCACCACCGGGACCTCAAGCTCCTTGGCCAAAAGCTTGAGCTGCCTTGAGAATTCGGACACCTCCTGCTGGCGGGACTCCACCTTCTTGCCCGAGGTCATCAGCTGCAGGTAGTCGATCACGATCAGTTTCAGATCCGCCTTCTGCTTCAGTCGGCGTGCCTTCGCGCGGATTTCCATCATCGTCAGATTCGGCGAGTCGTCGATATACAGCGGTGCCTCGCTGATCTCACTCATTCGCCGCGCCAACCGCGTCCAGTCGTCATCGCTCATCCGGCCGGATCGCATATCGGCGAGTTTGATCTTCGCCTCCGCCGACAGCAGGCGCATCACGATCTCGGACTTGCTCATCTCGAGTGAGAACACCACGCTCGCCATCCGGTTCTTGATCGAGCAGGAGCGTAGGAAATCGAGTCCCAGCGTGGAGTTGTGAGTGGGAATCATCGCACGGCTGGCTAGGTAGAGGTGGTCCTTGTTATCGACCTCGACGCAACGCACGGGCACGCCGGGAACCGGCCGTACGTCAACGATCCCGAATTCCCGCGACGCGATGCCATTCGTTCCAACTAGCTGAAGTGCACCAACCGCCGAGACGACGTCGGCGTCGATCTTCAGCTGTGCGGTCGTCACGATGCCTCGCAATGTGGGCCACTGATGCTCAGCATCGGCCACGATCACCGTGCCATCGGAGAACTCGACCTCAAAGCACGGCCGGCCCAGCATTACGTCGGTGGCCGCGACGACGCGGGTCGGCTTACCGTCTGCGCCGATCAAATAGTCGCCGACGGCGACCTCGCCCATCGTGGTCCACCCGGTCGGTGTCGGCAGTGGAGTGTCCAGCTTGAGGGCCTTCCCCATACCCGGCCTGGCCGCGATGACGATCATCTGTCCCGGGTGCAGACCGTTGGTCACCTCATCGAGTTCGGTGAAGCCGGTCGGTACGCCACGGGAGATACCGCCTTGGGAGGCGATGGCGTCGATCTCGTCCATCGTGGGCTGGAGCAAGGCTTCCAGCGCCACGAAATCATCGGTCGTTCGCCGTTCGGTGACGTCGTAGATCTCGGCCTGGGCGCGGTCGACGATCTCATTGACATCGGCGCCCTCCGCGCCGGCGTAGCCGTACTGCACCACCCGGGTGCCGGCCTCCACCAGTCGGCGCAGCAGCGCCTTTTCGGCCACGATGCCGGCGTAGTAGCCGGCGTTGGCGGCGGTGGGCACAGTTGAGATCAGGGTGTGCAAATACAGTGCGCCGCCCATCCGGCGCAGCAGACCACGGCGGTCGAGCTCGGCGGCGACGGTGACGGCGTCGGCCGGTTCGCCGCGCGCGTAGAGATCCAGCACCGCGTCATAGACGTTCTGGTGCGCGGGCCGGTAGAAGTCACCCGGCCGCAGCTTCTCGAGCACGTCGGCGATGGCGTCCTTGCTGAGCATCATTCCGCCCAGCACTGACTGTTCGGCAGCGAGATCCTGCGGCGGCTGGCGACCGTAATCCTCAGCAGGCGCAGATGAGTCAGTTCCCGGCTGTCCGAGATCGTCGACGACCGCCATCAGGCTGCCCCACCTCCTTCCCGAGAGTCCTCTGCAAGAGGTCGAACATAAGTTCGATCGAACAATCCCACTGTAGGTCAGGGCACCGACGGTGGCGGCGGCCCGAATCGGTCCGCCCGCCTGCCGAGAGCAACGCTAGACGTTGCTGGAGCCATCGCAAACCTGGCCTGTACATCAACCTGTTAGTGGTCTGTGCATAGCTGCCCGCAATCGTGTTGGCGGCTTGGGGAGAACCTGTGGATCACTGTGTATTTTTTGGTCATCGCACCACGTAAACGCAGATTAACGGCACCGTCGTACTGTGGATCGCAAGTGCTACGGCGTGTCGGGCAAAGTTGCCGGTTCGGGCGTGTTGTATTACTGCCCGACAGCGGCACGGTTAACGGCGGGTGACGTTAACTGTGGCAAACACCGGCCGATCCGTTCGCCAGCCGAAAAAGAATCCCCGGCACGGCTACAGGAGCCGCCACCGGGGCTTCCGACGCTATGAGAACCGGTTACTTCTGACCCACGACCTCGAGGGTGAACTCGACGTCGACCTCGGGATGCAGGTGGATCGAGAGGGCGTGGCTGCCAGTTTCCTTGATATGGGCCTTGGGCAGGCGCACCGAACGCTTGTCGATGCTGGGGCCGCCGGCCTTCTTGATCGCCACAGCGACGTCGCTGGCGGTCACCGAGCCGAACAGCTTGCCGGCGTCTCCGGCAACCTTCGCAGCCAGTGAGATCGGGCCGAGGGCCACGATGGCCGCCTTCAGCTCGTCCGCGTGCTCGCGGTCGTGCACGGTCTTGGCCTCGCGGGACTTCCGGATCTCATCGGCATGCTTCTGCGCACCGCGGGTGGCCACAATGGCCAGGCCGCGAGGCAGCAGAAAGTTGCGTCCGTACCCATCCTTGACCTCGACGGTGTCGCCGGCCGCACCCAGGTGGTCGACCTCAGCGGTCAGAATCAGCTTCATTGATTTCTCCGTTCTCGCGGTTGATGGCGATCTAGCGCGATGCCGAGGTGAACGGCAGCAAGGCAACCTCGCGCGCGTTCTTGACGGCAATGGCGATGTCGCGCTGGTGCTGGACGCAGTTACCGGTCACCCGACGGGCACGGATCTTGCCGCGCTCGCTGATATAGGTGCGCAGCAACTGAGTGTCCTTGTAGTTGATGTTCTGCAACTTGCCCTTCTTGGAGCAGAACACGCACTTGCGGGCCTTGATCGGCTTGTCCGGCGCCGGACGCCGCTTGGTAGGTCCTGATTTCGCCATCGTGCAATCTCTTTCGTTTCACGTCCCGCGCCAAGGGCGCGGGAGTCTTGCGTTGGAATGTCGGGGGGCTTGCGTTAGAAGGTGTTGTGTCAGAAGGGGGGTTCGTCGTCACTGCCGCCGAAGGAACCCGACGCCGGAGCACTGCCCCACGGG
>NZ_JAEMSG010000185.1 GCF_016462945.1 Mycolicibacterium sp.
CACCACGACTCACCTGAGCGCCCACCGACGACGAATCCGGCGCAGCGTCATCAGCATGAGCCACCCCGGCACCAGCCAACGCCGCACCCACACCCAACGTCAACGCACCCGCACCCAACCACCCAAACGGTTGGCGGCGACGGCGGGCTGACTGCTTAGCCGTCTTCGTGGTGATCGCTGCCGACAGATCAACGCGAGTGCATGACATGAGTGTCTCCCGGGTGCAGTTACGCAGGTTTTGTGGATACATGGTCATCAATCCGTGGGGACACCGTACCCACGGCGTGTCATGGCCGTCAATTCCCGGGACGGGGTGTCACGTTTAGCGATACTGACTGGCATGACATCCGAGTCGTCCGCCGTGGGCGCTACCGCGCCGGCGATGCGCCGCCCGGGCAGCCGCCAACCCCTCGACCGCGAATTCATCCTCACTGCCGCACTCAACATCATCGACACCCACGGGGCCGAGGCGCTGACCATGCGGGCCTTGGCCACCCACCTGGAATCCGGAACCACCACGCTCTACCGGCATTTTGCGAACCGGGCGGCACTGATCGTCGCCGTGATCGACCGAGTGCTCGGCAAGATCGGAACCGATGCCCCCAGCGGGACATGGCAGCAGGTCTGCAAGTTCCTCTCGCAGCAACTGTTCGACACCCTGGCAGCGCACCCCAACCTCGCCCCACTGCTCGTCGGACAACCGCCGACAGTGCAGGGTAAGTCGGCCGGGCGGGAGCAGTTCCTCGCGGTCCTTCTCCGCGATGGGTTCACCCCCCACACCGCAGCTCGCCTCTACGCCACCCTGGCCCACTACGTCATCGGGTTCGCCGTTCAACTGCGCTCCCACGCCGAGGTGGCGTCGACCCTCGACATCTCCGGTGCCGACCCCATCCGCTTCCCCGCCACCGCCAAGACCGTCGCCTCCGGCGCACTTCCGATGACACTGGCCGAGGAATTCACCTACGGCCTCGACCTGATCCTGGGAATCGACCGACTCGACGATCACCGCCGCTGACCGCGACACACCTCAACGCGCACGACCGCGCCGCACTCACGGCTCGCAGGGAAACGCGCGGCACGCCAATCTCATGTTGCACGTGCACGATAAGGCCCTACTGGTGTGCGATCAATTCCACGGTGTGGTCCTCCAGGACGGCGCGAAGGACACACGAGGAACTCCCGAGCTACCCCGGCCTCGAAAACCTCGAGGATCGAATAGCTATGCCGGGCTTTGCGGTTGGAGGCGACGATCTTCTTACCCAGCTAGGCATCATCGCCATGCATCGAGGCGGGCATTACTGCAGCGCGGATCGCAGCGGCACCACCGAAAAATCCTCGCGCACTTGTTCAAGTGGCAGATGCGCGATTGCAAGATGATCTACCTGATTGAGATCAACCGTGCATTTCACACCGCGCTCGAGTCCTTCGCCGAGAAGCTCAGGGACGCCCGCTCGATCCAGCGTGGCCACTTTCGCGCGACTATCGCCATAGTTCAGCACGCCCGACTCGTGAATCGACATGGTCACCAGAAAATCAAGCCAGTTGCGGTGCGAGTCATTAGCCGCGAGCAGGAATCCTGATCTCGCGATCTCCCCCGGCGCGGTCGGCTCATAACCCGTGATGACGTGGATCATATCGTGGCTGACGTAGTAGGCGGGAACGTGAATATCGTCTCCGGGAAGCTCAATATTGTTGCGGCGGTAAAACTCTAAGTATTGATAGCCCAAGCTTTCCTCGGGCAGTTCTCGCAACTTTCTGAGCCGGGCGGTAAGCGCCGGGTCGGGCTTATCCAGACGCAGATAACGATCCCGCAGGGAGATCTCCGAGATTTCCGGCAGGATCTGTTGATAGAAACGTTCCAAGTCCGTCGCAGCCGCCTCAGCACCCTTCACGATGGCAGTACGGGTTATCTCGATCTCCACATCATCAATACCCAACGCCGCGACGTATTCCTCAGCCAGGTCCACCTGTTCTTTCGACATGGGATGGCGACACAGCTCCAGTGTCATCATGATCTCGGCGAAACGATGACGCGCCTCCGGCCTTGCGAGGGCCTTCGCCACTTCAGCACTCGACAGCGGTGTCACACTGTGGACGTCGATATCCGACCGGCCCCACAGATGTCGGGTGATGGAGTCCAGAACGGTCAACTGCTCAGCAGTCGGACCACTGTTGGTCGATATGCCCCCGAGAAGTCCAGCGACGATCGTCTCGACCTCATCTGTCAGAACTACCTGCATGGTGCGCTCCTTCGTTCATACGTACAGTCGTTGAGCCGACTACCGCCTCGGCATCATGTGCCACAAGGCTCCAGCGCCCAGTAGCAGCACCCCTATGGCATCGGTCTTTCATGACGCGCTCGAAGCCCTCCTTGATCCGGACGACCGCGCCGGGGCGGGAACTCATCGGTCGCGTCCTTCCGGTCAGCCTTCGGTGAGACAAGCTAGCAGAGCACTTTTTACAAGGCCCTGCCCGCGCACCCGGTGGTCTGGGCGGCTCTCGTTCGTAATCCGAAAAGACGCCGCCGGCACTCTTCGACGGCCGATGGCTGGAGGACCGCCACAATGACCAACGCCCCGCTATACGACGCCTACCGGAATTTTCTCGCCAATGCCGGCACCCCATTCACGGTGCCCGGGCATGAGCGCAATGCCAAATGGGTCTACCGGCTAACGGCCTAATCCTCGGATCTGACCGACGCGATCCCGTGCCCTACAGCCGCGGCGGTTCTTCGGCACGGCTCATCGCATCGAAGGCGGCTCTCATCGGTAGATATGGACCGATCGCGACCAGGACGAGGGTCAGTACGGCCACCACGGCCAGTGCCGCGCTCACCGACAGCAGATCGGCGAGCAATCCGATCACCTCCTGGCCCACCGGTATGGCCACCATCGGGATCAATGCGTAGAAGGTGAAGAAAACCGCCCGGGACTGCGGCGGAGTCCACATCTGCGCCAGCGCGGTGAGAATGGTCTGATCGAGGGTCAGTGCGAAGCCGACAGGCAGGATCGCGGCGATAGCGATCACCAGTGACAACGCCGGGCCGGGGCCGGGATGGGTGGACCAGGCAAGCAGCCCGACGCCGAGCCCGGTGATGCAGAAACACCCGCGCTGCACCCGGCCCCACCCCACCCGCTGGTGTAGGAGGCGGATCGCGGTCGCTGTAGCCACCCCGCCCACAGCAGCGGCTGCCTGCAGCAGCGACAAGAC
>NZ_JAEMSG010000186.1:0-2397 GCF_016462945.1 Mycolicibacterium sp.
GCCGCCGACCACAACGACCACGCAGCCGCCCACCACAACACAGGCGCCGCCCACCACAACACAGGCGCCGCCCACCACAACCCAGGCGCCGCCCACCACCACGGCCGTGCCACCGACGACGCAGTCGATCATCACCGGCGTGACACTGCCGACGGTCAAGCCGGCGCCGGCGGAATAACCGCCATCGAGACCGGTGTCGCGCCACAATGCGCAGGGGTGAGACTATGAGCCATCGACAAGCACAAGTTACCGTCCGGTAACAACCGCTAAGTTACCGACCGGTAACTGCAAGACCTGCAGAGGGAAGCCGTGGACACGCAGACTCTCATCCGGCTGATCATCGGCCTCGCCATGACCGCCGTCGTCGGCCTGCTCGCCGTCAAGCGAGTGGCGTGGCTGACGAAGCTGATCAGGTCAGGTCAACCGGTGTACGACGAAGCCGGCCGCAAGGATCATCTGGGCGAGCGGATCGCAACCCAGGCCAAAGAGGTATTCGGCCAGACCAAGCTGCTGACGTGGTCGATTCCCGGTATCGCGCACTTGTTCACGATGTGGGGCTTCTTCGTTCTGGCCACGGTGTACCTCGAGGCCTACGGCGTGCTGTTCAACCCCAAGTTCCACATCCCGGTGGTCGGCAGGTTAGGCATCCTCGGGTTCCTGCAGGACTTCTTCGCCGTCGCCGTGCTGTTGGGCATCCTCACGTTCGCGATCATCCGGCTGCGCTCCGAGCCCAAGGAGTACGGCCGCTCGTCGCGGTTCTACGGCTCGCACACCGGCGGCGCGTGGCTGATCCTTTTCATGATCTTCAACGTCATCTGGACCTACGCACTGTTCCGCGGTTCGGCCGTCAACAACGGCAACCTCCCCTACGGTCCGGCGGCGTTCTTCTCACACGGCGTCGCCGCACTGCTGCACCCACTGGGCGCCCACGCCAACGAGATCATCGAGACCGTTTCGCTACTGCTGCACATCGGCGTGATGCTGGTGTTCCTGCTCATCGTGCTGCACTCCAAGCACCTCCACATCGGACTGGCGCCGCTCAACGTCACCTTCAAGCGTCTTCCCAACGCGCTCGGCCCGCTGTTGCCGATGGAGTCCAAGGGTGAGCTGATCAACTTCGACGATCCCGCGGAGGACGCGGTGTTCGGCCGCGGCAAGATCGAAGATTTCACCTGGAAGGGCTATCTGGACCTGACCACGTGTACCGAATGCGGCCGCTGCCAGTCGCAGTGCCCGGCGTGGAATACCGGAAAGCCGTTGTCTCCCAAGATCCTCATCATGAATTTGCGCGATCACCTGTTTGCCAAGGCGCCCTACATCTTCGCAACCCCGAACGACCGGATCGATACCGAGGGTGGCCTGGAATTAGGCGCGGATGATCCCCACCACGTTCCGGAGTCGGGCTTCGAGAGGGTTCCCGCCAACTCACCACTGCAGGCAACCCGTCCCCTGGTGGGCGATGCCGCCGCACTCGGCGTGATCGACCCCGACGTGTTGTGGTCATGCACCACCTGTGGGGCGTGCGTCGAACAGTGCCCGGTGGACATCGAGCACATCGACCACATCGTCGACATGAGGCGCTATCAGGTGATGATGGAGTCGGAGTTCCCGTCCGAACTCGCCGGGCTCTTCAAGAACCTGGAGAACAAGGGCAACCCCTGGGGCCAGAACGCCAAGGAACGGCTCACCTGGATCGACGAGGTCAACTTCGATGTGCCGGTGTACGGCAAGGACGTCGAATCCTTCGCCGACTTCGAGTACCTGTTCTGGGTCGGCTGCGCCGGCTCTCTGGACGATCGCGCCAAGAAGACCACCAAGGCGGTCGCCGAACTCTTGTCGGCGGCCGGGGTGAAGTTCCTGGTGCTCGGCGAAGCCGAGACCTGCACCGGAGACTCCGCGCGGCGATCGGGCAACGAATTCCTGTTCCAGCAGTTGGCATCTCAGAACGTCGAGACCATCAATGAATTGTTCACCGGTGTCGAGCGGGTCGACCGCTTGGTCGTCGTCACCTGTCCGCACTGCTTCAACACCCTGGGCCGGGAGTACCCCCAGGTCGGCGGGAACTACACCGTCCTGCACCACACCCAACTGCTCAACCGTCTGGTTCGCGATAAGAAGCTGATCCCGGTCGAGTCGGTGAACGGCACCGGCCGCGCCGGCACGATCACCTACCACGACCCGTGCTACCTAGGCCGGCATAACAAGGTCTACGAGGCGCCGCGTGAGCTGATCGGCGCGTCTGGCGCCACGCTCACCGAGATGCCGCGCCATGCCGAGACCGGATTCTGCTGTGGCGCAGGCGGTGCGCGGATGTGGATGGAGGAGCACCTCGGCAAGCGGGTCAATCACGAGCGCGTCGACGAGGCGTTGACCCTCGATCCAACGACAATCGCCACC
>NZ_JAEMSG010000186.1:2407-3202 GCF_016462945.1 Mycolicibacterium sp.
ATCGCCACCGGCTGCCCGTTCTGCCGAGTGATGCTCACCGACGGTGTCGGCGACCGTGGCAAGGCCGACGAGGTCGAAGTGGTTGACGTCGCGCAGCTACTGCTGGCGTCACTGGACCGCAGCACCCTGACGCTTCCGGAGAAGGGCGCCGCAGCCAGGCTTGCCGCGGCCGCCGCGCCGGCTATCGCGCCGCCCAAGCCGGCACCGGAGCCTGAGCCGGTCATGGCCGCCGTGGCAGCGCCGTCGGCTGTCGCGGCGCCTGCTGCCCCCGCGGCACCCGCGGCGCCCGCCAAGGGTTTGGGCATCGCCGCCGGAGCCAAACGGCCCGGCGCCAAGAAGTCCGCGCCTGCGACATCGGAAGCGGCAGCGCCTGCGGCACCGGCGGCACCGGCCGCTGAGCCGACTTCAACGGCTCAGCCGGTGAAGGGCCTGGGCATTGCCGCGGGAGCCAAACGCCCCGGAGCGAAGACGTCGGCACCTGCCACGGCGCCGGTCCAACCCGCGGCCGTCGCGGCAACTGAGCCGGTCGCTGACCAAGCTCCTATCGCGGATCCCACGCCGGAGCCCGCGGCCGCTCCCTTCGACACACCTGAGGCCAAAGGCCTGGGCATCGCCAAGGGAGCGCGACCGCCGGGCAAGCGCACTTAGCTTTTCGGCAAGCCACAGACTGGCGTTATCCACAATCTCGGTTCCATCCCCGGTCGGCGCTTCCTTCAGCTCTCTCCGTGTCGGTGGGGTCCTTTATTATCGAATGTATGTTCGAGTCTTGTGGTGAGCCGGCACTGTTGGTGGAGA
>NZ_JAEMSG010000094.1:0-5966 GCF_016462945.1 Mycolicibacterium sp.
CGACCGCTGCTCCAACGACGACCGCTGCCGCAACGACGACCGCTGCCGCAACGACGACCGCTGCCGCAACGACGACCGCTGCTCCGACGACGACAGCAGCCACAGCGACGACCGCGACTACGACAACGACTGCTGCTGCGGCAACGACGCCGACGACCGCGGCTGCAACGACGACCGCGGCCGCAACGACCACGCCTGCCCCGGCAGCAGCGGCCACGACGACGCCTGCCCCGGCAGCGGCGACGGCGGCCACGACCACGCCCGCCCCGGCAGCGGCTGCCACCACCACACCGGCTCAGGCACCAACGACCGCGGCCGACCAGGTCCAGACCACTACCGCGGAGGCGCCGAGATCACTGACGCCGGTGACCACCACCACCGTGGTGATTCCGGTACCGGCAGGTTAGCGAAAGCCGTCGTAGTCCGATGTCGCTTCGTTGAGCGCAGCATCGGCGTAACCGCGGCAGTAGTCCCAGCTGACGTAGGCGTCAGGCTCGGGATCGTAGGCGGGCTCGTGGGGACGAACCGTTCCGTCTTTCAGGAGCTGAAGAAGGTTGGCCCGCAACATATCCCAGTCGTGGTAGTGATCTTCGTGGCACTCGTCGCAGCACACCACCAGACCACGGATGCCTTTGCGCGCCAGGAGGTTCTCATAGACCGCGAGGTCGGCCAGGTCGGCCTCCACCGCGGAGCGCTCCTGGGGATCCAGCGGCTGGCCGGGCTCCAGCGCGTCGAGCGCCGCCGACGGATCATGGGGATCATCGGCGAACGGATCGGGCGGCAGGCCAGGTGGCAGTTGGTCGCGCACATCGCCAGCCTACGCAGCGTCCCAGGTATCGCGCCAGGGATCGGCAGGGGGAGCCGATAGGATGAGGTCTTCGCACCACCCGCTCATGGAGGCCGCACCGATGGAACGAACCGGCGGGGACGACCCGAACAAGATCGCGATGCTGGGGCTTACCTTCGACGATGTGCTGCTGCTGCCCGCAGCCTCCGATGTGGTGCCCGCCACTGCGGATACCTCCAGCCAGCTGACCCGCAAGATACGGCTCAGGGTGCCGCTGGTCAGCTCAGCAATGGACACCGTGACCGAGGCCAGGATGGCGATCGCGATGGCCCGGGCCGGCGGGATGGGCGTGCTGCACCGGAATCTGTCCATCGCCGAGCAGGCCGGCCAGGTGGAGATG
This sequence comes from Mycolicibacterium sp., assembly GCF_016462945.1. Classification (GTDB taxonomy): domain Bacteria; phylum Actinomycetota; class Actinomycetes; order Mycobacteriales; family Mycobacteriaceae; genus Mycobacterium. Next base: position 1,188 of record NZ_JAEMSG010000094.1, read on the forward strand.
GTCAAGCGCTCGGAGGCCGGCATGGTCACCGATCCGGTGACCTGCTCACCGGATAACACCCTTGCCGAGGTCGACGCCATGTGCGCCCGGTTCCACATCTCGGGGCTTCCCGTTGTCGACGGCGGCGGCGGGTTGGTGGGCATCATCACCAACCGGGACATGCGCTTCGAAGTGGACATGGGCAAGCGGGTGGCGGAGGTGATGACCAAGTCGCCGTTGATCACCGCTCAGGAAGGTGTTACCGCCGACGCGGCGCTGGGTCTGCTGCGGCGCAACAAGATTGAGAAACTGCCCATTGTCGACGGGCACGGAAGACTGACCGGACTGATCACCGTCAAGGACTTCGTCAAGACGGAGAAACACCCGCTGGCCACCAAGGACAGCGATGGCCGGCTTCTGGTCGGAGCGGCCGTCGGCGTCGGGGAGGATTCCTGGGATCGGGCGATGGCACTGGTCGACGCCGGCGTCGACGTCCTCGTGGTCGACACCGCACATGCCCATAACCGCCGTGTGCTCGATATGGTCGGCAAGGTCAAGGCCGAGGTCGGCGACCGCGTCGAGATCGTCGGCGGCAACGTCGCCACCCGAGGTGCGGCCGCGGCCCTGGTCGAGGCCGGTGCCGATGCGGTCAAGGTGGGGGTCGGTCCCGGCTCGATCTGCACCACCCGGGTGGTGGCCGGCGTCGGTGCCCCGCAGATCACCGCGATCCTGGAAGCCTTCGCCGTGTGCGGGCCCGCCGGAGTGCCGGTGATCGCCGACGGTGGCCTGCAGTACTCCGGTGACATCGCCAAGGCGCTGGCGGCCGGTGCGTCAGCGGCGATGCTGGGCTCACTACTGGCCGGCACCGCAGAGGCGCCCGGTGATTTGATATTCGTCAACGGAAAGCAGTTCAAGAGCTACCGCGGGATGGGCTCACTCGGGGCCATGCAGGGCCGGGGTGAGGGTAAGTCGTTCTCCAAAGACCGCTACTTCCAAGACGATGTGCTCTCCGAGGACAAGCTCGTTCCCGAGGGCATCGAGGGTCGGGTGCCGTTCCGCGGGCCGCTGTCCACCGTGATCCACCAGCTCACCGGGGGCCTGCGCGCCGCGATGGGTTACACCGGAGCCTCCACCATCGCGGATCTGCAGCGCGCACAGTTCGTCCAGATCACCGCAGCCGGGCTCAAAGAGAGCCACCCGCACGACGTCACCATGACTGTCGAAGCGCCCAACTACTACGCCCGCTAGGCACACAACATGCGTGACATGGTTGAAATCGGTATGGGCCGAAACGCCCGCCGGACATATGAACTCGGCGAGATCAGTGTCGTGCCCGCGAGGCGGACCCGTTCGTCCAAGGACGTGTCCACGTCGTGGCAGTTGGACGCCTACCGCTTCGAGATTCCGGTCCTGGCCCACCCGACCGACGCTCTGGTGTCACCGGAGTTCGCGATCGAGCTGGGCCGCCTCGGCGGATTGGGAGTGCTCAACGGCGAGGGGCTGATCGGTCGGCACGCCGACGTTGAAGCCAAGATCGCCCAGGTGATCGAATTGGCCGACGATGCCGACCCCTCGGCGTCGATTCGGCTTCTGCAGCAATTGCACGCCGCCCCACTGGACCCCGAACTTCTCGGGGCTGCGGTGGCCCGCATCCGCGATGCCGGAGTCACGACCGCGGTGCGGGTGAGCCCGCAGAATGCCCAGGCGCTCACGCCGGTCCTGGTGTCGGCGGGAATCGACCTGCTGGTCATCCAGGGCACCATCATCTCGGCGGAGCGGGTGGCATCCGATTCCGAGCCGCTGAACCTCAAGACGTTCATCTCAGAACTCGACGTGCCGGTGGTGGCCGGCGGCGTGGCCGATCACCGCACGGCACTGCATTTGATGCGGACCGGCGCGGCCGGCGTCATCGTCGGCTACGGCTCCACGCTGGGCGCAACCACCAGCGACGAGGTGCTCGGTATCAATGTGCCGATGGCCACTGCGATCGCCGACGCCGCCGCGGCACGGCGTGAATACCTCGACGAGACCGGCGGCCGCTACGTTCACGTGCTCGCCGACGGTGATATCCACACCTCCGGTGAACTCGCCAAGGCCATCGCCTGCGGCGCCGACGCCGTACTGCTCGGCACGCCGTTGGCGGTGGCGGCCGAGGCACTCGGGAGGGGATGGTTCTGGCCGGCGGCCGCCGCACACCCGTCGCTGCCGCGCGGTGCCCTGTTGCAGGTGGCACTCGGCGACCGGCCGTCCCTCGATCAGGTGCTCAACGGACCGTCTGACGATCCGTGCGGGTCGCTGAACCTCGTTGGCGGGTTGCGTCGTTCGATGGCGAAGGCCGGCTACTGCGACCTCAAGGAGTTCCAGAAGGTCGGGCTGACCGTCGGTAGCTAGCGGTGGGCCGCGCACCCGCCCTTAGACTGTGCCGGTGCAACCGGACCCAGCATCGCCTCGCCCCGTCTTGGTGGTCGACTTCGGCGCCCAGTACGCCCAGTTGATCGCCCGACGGGTCCGGGAAGCCCGGGTGTTCTCCGAGGTCATTGCGCACACCGCGACCGTCGAAGAGATGAAGGCCAAAAACCCCCGGGCGATTGTGCTCTCCGGTGGGCCGGCCAGCGTGTACGCCGACGGCGCGCCCCAGCTTGACCCGGCAGTGTTCGATCTCGGGATTCCGGTGTTCGGTATCTGCTACGGATTTCAGGCCATGGCCCAGGCTCTCGGCGGTACCGTCGCCCGCACCGGCACCAGCGAGTACGGCCGCACCGACATGAATGTGCTTGGCGGTGAACTGCATTCGGGACTGCCCGGCAATCAGCCGGTGTGGATGAGCCACGGCGACGCGGTTACCGTCGCGCCCGCTGGATTCGAGGTGGTGGCAACCAGTGCTGGTGCGCCGGTCGCGGCTTTCGAAGATCGCAGCCGCGGTCTTGCCGGGGTGCAGTACCACCCCGAGGTGATCCACACCCCGCACGGCCAGCAGGTGCTCGGCCGGTTCCTGCACGACTTCGCCGGTATCGGCGCGGACTGGACGCCGGCCAGTATCGCCGAGTCGCTCATCGAGGCGGTTCGCGAGCAGATCGGCGCGGGCAGGGCAATCTGCGGACTGTCCGGAGGAGTGGACTCGGCGGTTGCGGCCGCCCTGGTCCAGCGGGCCATCGGTGACCGGCTGACGTGTGTGTTCGTCGATCACGGTCTGCTGCGCGCCGGAGAACGTGAGCAGGTGCAGACCGATTTCGTGGCGGCCACCGGCGCCCGGTTGGTGACGGTCGACGCCGAGGACAGATTCCTGGAAATGCTGTCGGGCGTGGTCAATCCGGAGGGCAAGCGCAAGATCATCGGCCGCGAGTTCATCCGTGCTTTCGAGGGCGCGGTGCGAGATCTCCTGGCGGACAACGACTCTGATGGTGAGCACATCGAGTTCCTAGTGCAGGGCACGCTGTACCCCGATGTCGTCGAGTCCGGTGGCGGCAGTGGCACCGCCAATATCAAGAGCCACCACAACGTCGGCGGTCTGCCGTCGGATCTGAAGTTCACACTCGTCGAGCCGCTGCGCCTGTTGTTCAAGGACGAGGTTCGTGCGGTTGGCCGCGAGCTTGGGCTGCCCGAGGAAATCGTTGCGCGCCAACCTTTTCCGGGACCGGGTCTTGGTATCCGGATCGTCGGTGAGGTCACCGCTGACCGGCTCGACACGCTGCGCCGTGCGGATCTGGTCGCTCGTGAGGAATTGACGGCGGCCGGCCTGGATCAGCAGATCTGGCAGTGCCCGGTGGTGCTGCTGGCCGATGTCCGCTCGGTCGGCGTCCAGGGCGATGGTCGGACCTACGGCCACCCGATCGTGCTGCGGCCGGTCTCCAGTGAAGACGCCATGACGGCCGATTGGACCCGGGTGCCCTATGAGGTGCTGGAGCGCATCTCGACGCGGATCACCAATGAGGTGCCCGAGGTCAACCGGGTGGTGCTCGATGTCACCAGCAAGCCCCCGGGCACCATCGAGTGGGAATAGCCCCTTGACGCTTGTCGGCGGGTGGGTGTTTACTCTCGATATCGAACATATATTCGAAAAAAGTGAACGGCAATCGCAGCTGGAGGTGGGCGATGACGGCGGCGATTGCCCTGGAGAAGGGCCACCTCGACCGTTCTGAACAGCTAGAACAGCTGCGGCGCCAGATGGCGGCAGTGTCCGGGAAGGTGGGCGCCCGACCGCCTGCGGTCGAGGTCCCCGAGCCCCTCGCCGCCGGGTTGCCGAAGGGCGTGGTGGCGGTGCTCTCCGGGGCGCGGTCGCTACCGGTGGGCATGGCTGCTGCGGTGACGGCCGCCGGCGGTCATGTGGCCGTCGTCGGGCTGCCGGACTTCGGGTTGTTGGCCGCCGCCGAGATGGGCGCCGATCTCACTCGGCTGGCGGTGATCCCGGAGCCGGGAACCGATCCTGTCGAGGTGGCCGCGGTGCTGATGGATGGGATGGATCTGGTGGTGCTCGGTCTGGCCGGTCGCTGTGTGCCTGCGACGCGTGCGCGGGCCGTGGTGGCCCGGGCCCGGCAGCGGGGCTGCACTCTGCTGGTGACGCAGGGGCAGTGGCAGGGCGCGTCGATGCGGATGGACGCCCGGGTATGCGGTTACGCGATCACCTCGGGTCCCGGAGGTAACGCCGGCGTGCCGGTGGCGGGCTATGGCCGAATCAGCGCGGTGCAGGTGTCGATCCGGACGCGGAGGCGTCAGTGACCGGCCCGACGCGGAGGCGTCAGTGACCGCCCCGACGCGGAGGCGTCAGTGACCGCCCCGACGCGGAGGCGTCAGTGACCGCCC
>NZ_JAEMSG010000094.1:6066-11194 GCF_016462945.1 Mycolicibacterium sp.
CCCCGACGCGGAGGCGTCAGTGACCGCCCCGACGCGGAGGCGTCAGTGACCGCCCGGGTGTTGGCGATCTGGTGCATGGACTGGCCGGCGGTGGCCGCGGCGGCAGCGGCTGGGCTGCCGCCCACCGCACAGGTCGCGGTCACCTCCGCTAATCGGGTCATCGCCTGTTCGGCAGCGGCGCGGGCGGCCGGAGTGCGGCGCGGTCTGCGCCGGCGTGAGGCGCAGGCGCGCTGTCCCCGGGTGTATGTCGTCGCTGCCGACGAGGCCCGGGATGCGCGGTTCTTCGAGAGCGTCACAGCGGCCGTCGACGATGTGGTGCCCCATGCCGAGGTGCTCCGGCCGGGGCTGCTGGTGCTCTCTGTCCGCGGTGTGGCCCGCTACTTCGGTTCTGAGCAGTCCGCCGCCGAACGGTTGGTCGATGCCGTCGCCGCCGCCGGGGTCGAATGTCAGGTGGGAATCGCCGATCAGTTACCGACGGCCGTCTTCGCCGCCAAGGCCGGCCGGTCGGTGGCATCCGGTCAGGATGCGCCGTTCCTATCGGAACTGTCGATCAGACAGCTCTATACCGAGCCGAGTCTTTCCGGACCCGGCCGGGAAGAGCTCGCGGATCTGTTGTGGCGCATGGGGATCCGCACCTTCGGACAGTTCGCTGCCTTGCCCCGCCGGGATGTGGCATCCCGGTTCGGCTCCGATGCCGTGGTGGCCCACCGCTTCGTTGGGGGCGAACCCGGGCGTGGGCCGTATGGTCGCGAACTGCCACCTGATCTCGATGCGGTACTGCACTGCGAACCGCCGATCGATCGGGTCGATGCCGCCGCGTTCGCCGGGCGGACACTGGCCGTGGCCTTACACCGCAGCCTGGAGGCGGCCGGTGTCGGATGCACCCGGTTGGCTATCCACGCCATCACCACCGGCGGCAGTGAGCACAGTCGAGTGTGGCGGTGCGCCGAACCCTTGACCGAGGATGCCACCGCCGACCGGGTGCGCTGGCAACTCGACGGTTGGCTGACTTCCCGGCGGGCAGGAGCGCAGCGACCGGGGGATGAACACCGGCGGGCAGGAGCGCAGCGACCGGGGGATGAACACCGGCGGGCCCAGGGGCCCACCGGCCCGGTGACGATGCTGCGGCTGCAGCCCGTGGAAGTCGTTTCCGCAGAAGCGCTTCAGCTGCCGCTGTGGGGCGGCCTCGGTGCCGATGATCGGATGCGAGCCCGTCGGGCGCTGGTCCGGGTGCAGGGACTGCTGGGCGCCGACGCCGTACAGGTGCCGGTACTCAGCGGCGGTCGGGTGCCCGCCGAGCGGATCACCCTGACTCCGTTCGGCGATGAGCCGGTTCCCCGGGCCGCGCTCGATCGGCCCTGGCCGGGCCGGCTGCCGCAGCCCGCCCCGGCGGTGCTGCTCGATGAGCCAGTGGAACTTCTTGATTCCCAGGGCAATCCGGTCCGGATGACCGATCGCGGGATGTTCACCGGCGAGCCGGCCCGACTGTACGGCGCGGCCTCGCGCTACCGGGGTGAGCTGAGCTGGTGGGCCGGCCCCTGGCCGATCGGCGAGCAGACCGCGTGCGCTCAGGTGTTGGTGGACGGCACCGCACTGCTGTTGTGCTACCGGGAACAAAGGTGGTATCTGCAGGGCGCCTATGAGTGAGCGGCCAGTTGGTCCCGGAACCAGTCCGGCCACGGCTGCTTGGCAAATGTCACCGCATCCACGCAGACGTGGGTCATGGTCGCCTCGGCGATCAATTCAGTTCCGCGGTTAAAGGTGTAGCTGCTCCGCAACGAGGTGTGCCCGGGCGGTTGGATCGCGACGTTCACAATCAGCTCGTCGTTGAACCGCGCGGGCTGGCGGAACTGCAGTTCGGCCGCGACCACCACGAAGTCGATACCGCGTTCGGAAAACACCCCGAAGCTGCCGGCCACCGAGCTGAGTGTCTCGGTGTGGGCCATGTCGATCCAGGAGAGGTAGTGGCCGTTGAACGCCCGCCCCTGCATATCGCACTCGGCATACCGCACCCGCAGCGGCATGGCGAAGTGAGCGTCAGTCGTCAATGGAGAAGTTGGTGATTCCGTCCCAGTCCACAACGGTCCAACCGTCCATCGGGTTACCGGTGAGCACAATTTGGGCCGTATTCGGCAGGGGATGATCCCGCAGCAGACTCGTCTTACCGTTGCGAGCGTTCAGCAGCGTCCACACCATCATCGCCAATCCGCTGGAGAACGCGACCGGCTTCTTGTCGCCGCTGTCATATATTTTCTGAACGGCGGCGGTGAATTCTCCGTTGAACTGGTTTCCATCCACCGAACCCGGGATACCGAATCGCCGGTCACCTTTGAGCCAGGCCTCCGGTCCCAGTAGCAACGTGTCGGAGGTGTCCGTCACCGGTATGCCCTCGTACCACCCCGCGGGGATCTCGTTGAGGCCCGGCAGAATCGTCACCTGTTCGCCCAGCGCCTTCGCCAGCGGTGCGGCGGACTGCTGGGAGCGCACCATCTGCGAGGCGTAGACGCCGTCGTACTGGTTGCCTGATAAGCGGTTCGCCAGTGCGGCGGCCTGCTCCTGACCGGCCGCCGTCAGCGGGGGGCCGGGCACCGTGCTGGAAGCGAGGTTGGCCGCGTTGGCCTCTGACTCCGCATGTCGAATCAGCGTCAGCGTGACGTTGCGTTGCTGCGACTGTCCACTGCCACAGGCGGCCAGCGTGACCACCGCCAGCAGTGCCACGACCGTCGCGGAGAATTTTCGGGCGCGAGAAACATGCATACCGACAGGGTGCACTGTTCACGGCCCCGGCGGGGCGGAAATCGCGAGTGCGATTATGGAACCCCATCCACGAACAGGAGCGCGGCAATGGCAATCGACCCCTCGGCGATCGGTGCGGTGACCGAACCCAAGGTCTACGAGTGGACCGAACGCGACACCCTGCTCTATGCCCTGGGTGTCGGCGCCGGCACCGGCGACCTGGCCTACACCACCGAGAACAGCCACGATGTCCCTCAGCAGGTGCTACCCACCTTCGCGGTGATCTGCTGTATGGGCTTCGCCGCCACACCACTGGTCGGCTCATTCAACTGGGGCATGCTGCTGCACGGCTCCCAGGAGATCCGGCTGTCCGCTCCCCTTCCGGCCGCCGGTGCGTTATCAGTGGTGGCCGAGGTCGCCGACATCCAGGACAAGGGCGAAGGCAAGAACGCCATCATCATCCTGCGGGCCCGCGGCACTGATCCGGCCACCGGAGCCCAGGTCGCCGAAACCCTGACCACCCTGGTAATCCGCGGCGACGGCGGGTTCGGTGGACAACCCGGCCAGCGCGCGGCGGCACCGGAGTTCCCCGACCGCGAACCCGATGCGCGGATCGCCCTGCCGACCCGCGAGGACCAGGCCCTGATCTACCGGCTCTCCGGGGATCGGAACCCGTTGCACAGCGATCCCTGGTTCGCCCGGGAGTTGGCCGGCTTCCCCACGCCGATCCTGCACGGGTTGTGCACCTACGGCTTCGCCGGCCGGGCACTGCTGGACGAATTGGCCGGCGGGCAGGCCGCCAAGCTCACCGCGGTGGCGGCGCGGTTCTCCGCTCCGGTGTTCCCGGGCGAAACGCTGACGACATCGATCTGGCGCACCGGGTCCGGTCGCGCGGTCTACCGCACCGAGGCCAGCGGTCCGGACGGATCCAATACCCGGATCGTGCTCGATGACGGCGTCGCCGAGTACACCGACTGAATAGGGAGAAGCCACATGTGCACCGGGATCCGATTGACGGCCGACAACGGCGATATCGTCTACGCAAGGACAATGGAGTTCGACACGCCGCTGCCGGAGTGCATCGGCTACTTCCCCCGCGGACAGAAGTTCGTCGGTGACACCAGCTCGGGAACCGACGGGATGGCATGGACCAATAGGTACGCATTCGGCGGCAACGTGATGATCGTGGGGGGTACGCATTCGCTGGGCTCCGATGGAATGAACGAGAAAGGGCTTGTGGCAGGCGTTTTCAATCTCCCCGGGTTCACCGAGTTCTCACCGGTGTCGGACAGCAATCGCGATAAGGCAATCGCCAGCTGGCAGGTTGTGCTCTTTGTCCTGAGCAATTACGCAACGACTGAGGAAGCCGAGGCGGCTCTACTGTCTGGTGACGTCGTCGTCGTTGATACCGATTTCCCGTTCACGCCCGCAACCAAAGGTCAGCTGCCGATCCACCTGCGCATCGGCGATCCCAGCGGGAAGACGCTCGTCGTCGAATGGCACACCCCCAACCAGCCGCCAACAATCATCGAGTCACCGGGCGGCTGCGTGACGAACCTGCCGCGTTTCGAGTTTCACCTGGACAACTGGCAGCACTTCAAGTCGCTGTCCCCGTACAACCCGGCCGGCCCGATCACGGCCGGGGGCTCCCAGAATTACAAGATCACGATGGGTAATGGCTACGTGGGCATGCCGGGCGGCAGCAACTCGCCCGATCGCTTCATTCGCGCCAGCCTGTACGCGCGCGACTCATATACGGATAAGACCGGCGCCGACGCGGTCTGGACGGCATGGCACGTGATGAACAACTTCGATCTGCCGCGGGGGATTCTGCGCAACGTGACCGACAAGGGCGTGGAGTCGACGGAGTACACGCTCTGGACCAGCGTCGCCGATACCAAGAACCTGAAGTACTACTACCGCGTGCACGAGAACCCGGCAATCTACGAACTGGATTTGGGCGATCAGGACCCGACCGGCACGACGTTCCTCATCGACGACAGGCCCTCCAATGCGCCGATCGTGACGGTTCCAGCCGAGTTCTGAGTAAACGCGGCCCGATTCGGCTAGACGACCCCGCCGACGAGACGGCCAATTGCGTAGGTGACCACCATCGCAATCGCACCACCGATGACCACCCGCCGGGTGGCCAGCTTCGGGTCGGCGCCGCCGAGGCGTGCGCTCATCCACCCGGTGATGCCCAGTGCCAGCAGAACTGCCGCGAAGGTAATCGGGATGCGCATCGACGGGGGCGGCAGCAGAATCGCCAGTAGTGGCAGCAGCGCCCCGATGGTGAAGGCGATCGCCGAGGAGATCGCAGCATGCCAGGGGTTGGTCAGTTCGTCGGGGTCGATACCCAGTTCGACGTCCACATGCGCGGCGAACGCATCGT
>NZ_JAEMSG010000095.1 GCF_016462945.1 Mycolicibacterium sp.
AAGGAACCCAACCCCGAAGAGATCAACCAGGTCGCCGGTCGGCTGGCCTCGGTGGGCTGGCCACTGGAGAACAACCGTCGATAACTCGACTCAGCTTCTACTGTCGCGGCGCAACGGATGCTCGGCAGGGATCTGAACGAAGATCAGCGCGACACCGTCGGGGTCGTTGATGTGCATTTCATGCAGACCCCACGGCTCCTGCCGGGCCTCCCGGTATACGTCGACCCCCCATGCGGCAAGTTCGTCCTGGGTGGCGTAGACGTCTCGAACCTGCAGCCACAGGGCACCGGAGAATGTCTTCGGCTCGCCGTGGCCGGCTAGCTCTATCAGCGACTGCCCTGCGAAAAACACTGTTCCGCCGTGGTATTCGCGGGCGATCGCCAGGCCCAGAACGTCACGATAGAAGTTCAACGAACGGTCGTAGTCGGCCGGGCGCAGCAGCACGCGGCTCGCGAGGATCTCCATGACACCTACCCTATGGCTGAACTCGCTGTTGTCTCAGCAGACGGTTGAGTGCGCCTGGCGCGACGACGTCGAGGGCCCGGGCTCCCACCCCGAAGCGCGGAGCGATGCGCACCGGCCGGTGTACGGCCGCATCAATCATCCACTGCGCGGCTTCCCGCGGACTCAGCGCGGGCACGCCGTCGTAGACCCTGGTCGGGGAGATCATCGGGGTGGCCACCAACGGGTAGTACAGCGTCGTCGAATGCACACCCTTGCGTGACCACTCGGTCTCGATGACCCGACTGACCGCGCTCAGTGCGGCCTTGGAGGCGTTGTAGACCCCGAACAGTGGCGGCGCCTCGGTGAGCACTCCCCAGGTGGCCACATTGATGATGTGGCCGTCGCCGCGTTCGATCATCCCGGGCGCCAGGCCACGGATGAGCCGCAGCGGGGAGTAGTAGTTCAGCGTCATGGTGCGTTCGACGTCATGCCAGCGATCCAGTGACTCGGCCAGCGGCCGTCGGATCGAGCGTCCGGCATTGTTGACCAGAATGTCCACCCCACCGAAACGCTTCTCGACGCCTGCGGCGAGTTCATCCACGGCATCTAGATCGGACAGGTCGCAGGGGAGTGCGGTGGCGGTGCCGCCAGTCTCGGCGATCCGCATCGCAAGCGTCTCCAGCAGATCGGCGCGGCGTGCAACGACGATCACTTCGGCACCTGCGGCGGCGAAGCTTTCCGCCCCGGCTTCTCCGATACCCGAGGATGCCCCGGTGATCAGTACCCGCTTGCCGCGCAGCGGAATTCGGGTGCCGCCTGCGACGCGCAGTGGCGGGCGCATGCCGGTCATGGCGATCGCATCGGTCAGCCGCCTGCGCAATGGTGTCACGGCCTGAGTCTATGGATGCTCAGAAGTAGCGGGGAAAGGGGCTGTAGTCCGGGTCGCGCTTCTCCAGGAATGCGTCCCGGCCCTCGACGGCCTCATCGGTCATATAGGCCAGTCGGGTGGCCTCGCCGGCGAAGATCTGTTGGCCCACCAACCCGTCATCGAGGAGATTGAACGCAAACTTCAACATCCGTTGGGCCTGAGGCGATTTAGCGTTGATCTTGGCCGCCCAGTCCAGCGCGACGTTCTCCAACTCGACATGCTCGACCACGCGGTTGACCGCACCCATCTGGTGCATCTGCTCGGCGGTATAGGTCTCGCCGAGGAAGAAGACCTCCCGGGCGAATTTCTGGCCGACCTGTTTGGCGAGATACGCGCTGCCGTAACCGCCGTCGAAGCTGCCGACGTCGGCGTCGGTTTGTTTGAAGCGGGCATGCTCGCGACTGGCCAGGGTCAGGTCGCAGGTCACATGCAGGCTGTGCCCACCGCCGGCCGCCCAACCGTTGACCAGGCAGATGACCACCTTGGGCATGAACCGGATCAGCCGCTGCACCTCCAGGATGTGCAGCCGGCCGGCCCGCGCGGCGTCAACGGTGTCGGCGGTCTCTCCGTCGGCGTACTGGTAGCCGGAGCGGCCGCGGATCCGTTGGTCACCACCGGAGCAGAAAGCCCAGCCGCCGTCGGAGGAAGAGGGGCCGTTGCCGGTCAGTAGGACCACCCCGACATCGGGCGACATCCGGGCGTGGTCGAGTGCGCGGTAAAGCTCGTCGACGGTGTGCGGACGGAACGCATTGCGCACCTCCGGCCGGTCGAAGGCCACCCGTACCGTCGGCTGCCGCACGCCGTCGAGCACGTGTTGGTGGTAGGTGATATCGGTGAGGTCGGTGAAGCCCTGCACGGGTTGCCACAGGGCCGGGTTGAACGGGGCCGGGTTGAACGGGTTATCGCTCACAGCCTAAGAAGTTACGCTAGAGATCCACGCCCCGCTCACGCAGCGCGTCGATCAATCCGGTGGGCCGCTCGACGGTGGGTAGCGGGTCAACCAGGATGAAATCGCAGCCAAGCTCGCGCGCCGCGCCGTCGTTCTCCTCGCTGTCGCCGATCATCAACGCTTGTTCGGCCGGTACCCCGAGCCGCGCCAGTGCCTCGATGAAGATCCGCGGGTCCGGTTTGGCGGCGCCTACTTCGAAGGACAACACGTACTCGTCGACCTCGGCGGTCGCCAGCACGGCACGGATATCCCAGGCAATATTGGAGACGATGGCGGTTCTGATCCCGTTCTGCCGCAGGGATTTCAACACAAATGCGGTGTCGGGGTACAGCGCCCATTCAGCCGGATCGGTGACGCGACGGTATAGCTGCTCGGCGTGTTCGTCACCCAACCCCGAGGCCTTCAGCACGTGTAGGTAGGCCTCCCGGTGCAGTGCCGGGTCCAGGTCGCGATGCTCCCAGGCGTGGTGCGTCACGCTCGCGGTGGGATGGGTTAACCGGTCCATCACCGCGGCGCGCTGCGCGCCGTTCAATCCCGTCCCGGTGAACCAGGCGTCCCGTGCCTCGCAACGGGCCAGCGTGCCGGAGAAATCGAAGAGGACCGCGCGCGCATTAGCCAACGGCTCGGCCTGCGCCCTCCCAGAACTTCGCCCGTACCGACTTCTTATCGGGCTTGCCCAGCGCGGTCACCGGAACCGAATCCACCACGATGACCTGCTTGGGCGACTGCACCGAACCCTTACGCTCCTTGACTGCATCCTGGATCTCCGAGGTCAGCTTGGCCACCGCCGCCTCATCACTGGGGTGGTCAGGCCGCAGCACGATCACCGCCGTCACCGCTTCACCCCACTTGTCATCCGGTGTTCCGATCACGCACACCTGTGCCACCGCCGGGTGTTCGGCGACGACATCCTCCACCTCGCGAGGGAACACGTTGAACCCGCCGGTGACGATCATGTCCTTGACCCGATCGACGATGTACCAGAAGCCGTCTTCGTCTTCGCGCGCCATATCGCCGGTGTGCAGCCAGCCGCCGGAGAACGCTTCCGCGGTGGCCTCCGGCAGGTTCCAGTACCCGCCACTGAGCAGCGGCCCGGAGACGCAGATCTCTCCAATTTCGCCCTGCGGCACCGGTTTTCCGTCCGCGTCCAGCAGTGCGGTGCGGGCGAACAGGGTGGGCCGCCCGCACGATGTCAGCCGCTTGGAGTCGTGGTCACCCTTGGCCAGGTAGGTGATCACCATCGGCGCCTCGGACTGGCCGTAGTACTGGGCGAAGATCGGGCCGAACCGGGCGATCGCCTCCGCCAGGCGTACCGGGTTCATCGCCGAGGCTCCGTAGTACACCGTTTCCAGCGACGACAGGTCGCGGGTATGGGAATCCGGGTGGTCCATCAGCGCGTAGATCATCGACGGCACCAGCATGGTCGCGGTGATCTTCTGCTCCTCGATCACTCGCAGCACCTCGGCCGGGTCGAACTTGGTGAGCACGATCAATTCGCCGCCCTTGACGATGGTCGGGACGAAGAACGCCGCCCCGGCGTGCGATAGCGGGGTGCACATCAGGAACCGCGGATGCTCCGGCCACTCCCATTCGGCCAGTTGCGCCGTCGTCATCGTCCAAATCGACCCGACCGTGCCCATCACACCCTTCGGCTTGCCGGTGGTGCCACCGGTATAGGTCATACCGCCGATATGGTCGGGCGGAAGATCAGCCGCCACCAATGGTTGCGGTGTGAATTTGGCTGCCTCGGCGATCAGGTCCACGCCGACATCGGCCAACTCCGGCGGCACCGGACCGAGCGTGAGGATCTGCTTCAGCGACCCCACCTTCGCCAGCAGTCCGACCGCGCGCTCGACGAACATCGGGACCGGGTCGATCACCAACGATGTTGCACCGCCGTCGGACAGCACATAGGCGTGATCGTCCAGCGAACCCAGTGGGTGCAGCGCTGTGCGCCGATAGCCCTGGGTCTGGCCCGCGCCGATGATCATCAGCACCTCGGGCCGGTTCAGCGACAGCAGGCCGACCGTGGCGCCGGTGCCCGCGCCGAGTGACTCGAAGGCCTGGATGTACTGGCTGATGCGCTCGGCTAACTCGCCACCGGTGAGGGCGGTATCGCCGAGGAACAGCACCGGCCTGTTCCTATTGCGTTGGAGAGCACTGACGGTCAGGTGGCCGGCATGCAGGGGGTGGCGGAGCAGGTCGATCTCAGTCATGGCCACCAGACTAGAACGTGTCGCAGTGTCGCTAGTGGCATGGTCGAAAACCCCTGCGGCGGCAAAGCCTGGCGTGGCACCCTAGGCGGTATGGCGCAACCTGACGAACCACGTTTCCTCGATGACCGACCGGCGTACTGGGCGAAAAACAAACCCGACGACGTCGCCGTCATTTACCTCGACCGGAAATGGACCTGGGCGCAGTTTGACGATCGGATCCGCCGGTGTGCCGGAGCACTGGCGCAGCGCGGTATCGGCCGCGGTGACGTGGTGGCCTTCCTGGACAAGAACCATCCGGCGTGTGTCGAGACCACCATCGCCGCGGCGTCACTGGGCGCAGCCACGGCCATTATCAACTTCCGACTGGCCGGCGATGAGACGGACTACGTGCTCAACGACTCCGGCGCCAAACTACTGATTGTCGGTACCGAACTCAAGCCGGACATCGAGGCGATCCGGGACCGGCTGCCGGGCGTCGCCCACATCATCGAACTGACCCCGGAGGGCACCGAGGGCGACGAGTACGAGGCGATGCTCGCCGCGGCGACGCCGAAGGGCCGCGGAGTCGATGTCACACCCGACGACGTGTGCGTGATCATGTACTCCTCGGGCACCACTGGAAAACCTAAGGGCATCAGGCTCACTCAGGCGAACCTGATCGCGCACACCCTCAATGCCGGCACCTTCGAATTCGACGGGGATGACAAGAACATGGTGTCGATGCCGCTGTTCCATGTCGGCGGCTCATCCTATGCCCAGTTCGGCATCCACGCCGGCATCCCCAGCATCATGACCCGCGATGTCGACGGCGGGTCACTGGCGGGTGCGCTGCTGGCCGGTGCCACCCGAACCTTCCTGGTGCCGGCCGTGCTGGCCAAGGTGATGGAGATGGGGCCCGACGCTATCAAGCTGTTCAACCGGTTACGCACCTTCGTCTACGGCGCCTCGCCCATGCCGCCGGCACTGCTGCGCACCGCGCTGAAGGAGTTTCCGAACACCGAATTCGTCCAGGTGTACGGACTGACCGAGGTGTGCGGCGCCGTCACCCAACTCTCGCCGGAGGCCCACCGTGACGAGTCCCGGCCCGAGCGGCTCACCAGCGCCGGCCAGCCCGCCCGCCAGGTCGAGGTCCGCGTGGTCAACCCAGATACCCTGGCGGACGTCGAGCCCGGACAGCCCGGCGAATTGTGGTTCCGCACACCGCAGTTGATGCAGGGCTACCACAACAAGCCGGAGGCCACCCGGGAGGTCGTCACCGACGACGGCTGGTTCCGGACCGGCGATATCGGCCGCGTCGACGACGGCGGATTCGTCTTCGTGGAGGACCGGCTCAAGGACATGATCATCTCCGGCGGGGAGAACATCTACTCCGTCGAGGTCGAGCGCGCCCTGACCGACCATCCGGCGGTCATGGACGCCGCGGTGTTCGGCATCCCGGACGATAAGTGGGGCGAGACGGTCAAGGCCGCGGTGGAACTGTCCGCCGGCGCCGAGGTCACCCCGGAGGAACTGATCGCGTGGTGCAAGGAGAAGCTCGCCGGATACAAGTGCCCACGCAGTGTGGACATCTTCGAGGTGCTGCCGCGCAACCCCACCGGCAAGCTGCTGAAAAAGGATCTGCGTAAGCCCTACTGGGAGAACCGCGACCGCGCGATCTGATGAACGCAGACGATCTCCTCGACCGTCTACATGTCGTTGCACTGCCGATGCGGGTCCGATTCCGTGGCATCACGGTGCGCGAAGTCGTGCTGATCGACGGTCCGTCCGGCTGGGGTGAGTTCGGCGCGTTCCTCGAGTACGAGGCCGTCGAGGCCGCGCACTGGTTGGCATCCGCGATCGAATCCGCCTATGGCACAAGGCCTCCGGCGCTGCGGGACCGGATTCGCATCAATGCCACCGTGCCCGCGGTGCCGGCCGCGCAGATACCCGAAGTGCTGGCGCGGTTTCCGGGTGTCACCACGGCGAAGGTGAAGGTGGCCGAACCGGGACAGACCCTGGCCGACGATGTGGCCCGGGTCAATGCCGTGCGGGCGCAGATCCTTACCGTGCGCGTCGACGCCAACGGCGGCTGGACCGTCGAGCAGGCGGTAGCCGCGGCGGCGGCCCTGACCGCCGACGGTCCGCTGGAATACCTCGAGCAGCCCTGTGCCACCGTCGCTGAACTGGCCGCGGTGCGTGCCCGTACCGACGTCCCGGTGGCCGCCGACGAGAGCATCCGCAAGGCCGCCGATCCGCTGGCCGTGGTGCGTGCCGGTGCTGCCGATATCGCGGTGCTCAAGGTGGCCCCGCTGGGCGGGGTGCGCGCCCTGCTCGACATCGCCGCGGCAATCGACATCCCGGTGGTGATCTCCAGCGCCATGGACTCTGCGGTGGGCATCGCGGCGGGGCTTATCGCCGCGGCGGCGCTGCCGGGGTTGGACCGCGCCTGCGGGCTGGGCACCGGCAGTCTGTTCGTCGAGGACGTCGCCGACATTACTGTGGTGGACGGCTGCCTACCGGTGGGCGACATCGTCCCCGACCCGGCGCGACTGTCCGCACTGGCGGCCCCGGCCGAGCGTCGCGACTGGTGGATCGCTCGCGTCCGCACCTGTCACGCACTGCTAGCCTCGCGCGAGTGACCAGTCTGGCCTACGACGACACCGGCTCAGGCGAACCGGTGCTGTTCATCGCCGGTACCGCCGGCGCGGGCCGAACCTGGCATATCCACCAGGTCCCGGCATTTCTGGCCGTCGGCTATCGCTGCATCACCTTTGACAATCGGGGCATCGGCGCGACCGAGAACGTTGACGGGATCTCCACCGCACAGATGGTCGCCGACACCCTCGAGCTCATCGACACCGTCGTCGGCGGCCCGGTCCGGCTGGTCGCCATGTCCATGGGCGCATTCATCGCCCAGGAACTTCTTCTGGCCCGCCCGGATCTGGTGACCCAGGCCGTGCTGATGGGAACACGCGGCCGCGTGGATGAGACCCGCAAGGCATTCCGAGCCGCGGATCTGGAACTGGCCGCCTCCGGAATCGAGTTGCCGGCGGCCTACGCGGCCAAAGTCCGCGTGCTGGAGAACTTTTCACCCAAGACCATCAACGACGCGAAGAAGATCGGTGAATGGGTCGAGATGTTCACCGCCTTCCCGCTTAAGCGTACGGCCGGCTGGCGCGGCCAGATGACCGTCGTCCCCACGGAGAACCGGCTGCCCGCCTACCGCGCGATCACCACCGAAGTTCTGGTGATCGGGTTCGCCGACGACGTCATCACCCCGCCGGCGCTCGGCCGTGAGGTCGCCGACGCGCTGCCGAACGGCCGCTACATCCAGATTGCCAACGCCGGTCACCTCGGCTTCCTGGAACGGCCCGACCCGGTCAACAACGCGATGCTGCAGTTTTTCGCGGGAACGCTTTTGTGACAGGCTGTTAGGCGTGAATCCCTCGACGGCTCAGGCCCGGGTCGTCGTCGACGAACTCATTCGCGGCGGCGTCCGTGATGTTGTGCTGTGCCCCGGATCGCGCAACGCGCCGTTGGCGTTCGCTTTGGCCGACGCCGACCGCGCAGGCCGGGTGCGATTGCATGTCCGCATCGACGAACGCACCGCCGGCTTTCTCGCTGTCGGCTTGGCGTCCGGGAGCGGCCGGCCGGTTCCGATCGTCATGACATCCGGCACGGCGGTGGCCAACCTGGGACCGGCCGTCATCGAGGCCAACTATGCGCGGGTACCGGTCATCGTGCTGAGCGCAAACCGGCCCTACGAACTGCTGGGCACCGGCGCCAACCAGACCATGGAGCAACTGGGCTATTTCGGCACCCAGGTCCGCGCGGCGATCAGCCTCGGACTGGCTGGGGACGGCGCCGATCCCGCTGGGCTCAACGCCCAGTGGCGTTCGGCTACCTGCCGGGTACTGGCCGCCGCCAGTGGTGCTCGTACCGCTAATGCCGGACCGGTGCAGTTCGATATCCCGCTGCGCGAACCCCTTGTGCCCGAACCGGATTCGGATCCCAGCGATATTCCGCCCGGGAGACCCGATGGCCAGCCGTGGACCTATACGCCGCCGGTGAACTTCGATCAGCCGCTGGCCATCGACCTCACGCCCGACACCGTCGTCATCGCCGGCCACGGCGCCGGGGTGCACCCGAACCTTGCGCATCTGCCGACCGTCGCCGAGCCCACCGCACCCCGGGCCGCCAACCTACTGCACCCGCTGGCGCTGACACAGCTGCGCCCCAGGCAGGTGATCATGCTGGGTCGCCCGACGCTGCACCGCTCAGTGTCGGCGCTGCTGGCCGACTCCACCATCCCGGTGTACGCATTGACCACCGGTCCCCGCTGGCCCGATGTGTCGGGCAACTGTCTTGCCACCGGCACCCGCGCCGATACCGTCGGCACCGCCGATCCGGCGTGGCTGGCCCGCTGCGCGCAGGCCAACCGGCACGCGGTCGATGTCGTGATCGAACAACTGGCGGTCCATCCGCTGACCACCGGTCTGCATGTCGCGGCCGCGGTGGCCGCCGCGGTGCGCCCGGGCGATCAACTGGTGCTGGGTGCCTCCAATCCGGTCCGGGACGCCGCCCTGGTCGGGCTGAACACCGAGGGCATCGTGGTGCGGTCCAACCGGGGTGTGGCGGGTATTGACGGGACGGTGTCGACGGCGATCGGCGCCGCACTGGCGCATTCGGACCGAACTATCGCGCTTCTGGGCGATCTCACCTTCGTCCACGACGCCTCCGGGCTGCTGATCGGCCCCACCGAGCCCATACCGGCCGACCTCACCATCGTGGTGTCCAACGACAACGGCGGCGGCATCTTCGAACTGCTTGAGCAGGGCGACCCGCGTTTCGCCGACGTGTCCTCGCGTATCTTCGGGACCCCGCACGACGTCGACGTCCTGGCGTTGTGCCGGGCCTACCACGTCGAGTCCCGCCAGATCGAGGTCGACGATGTGCGCGGTGCCCTCGACGAATCGTCTGAAGGCATGCGGGTGCTGGAGGTCAAGGCCGACCGGTCCTCGCTGCGCCGATTGCACTCCGATATCCGAGCGGCTCTGTGATCTCACGCCTTCGTGATGCGTTCCGATCAGCGCTTCCCCGGCGTAATCCCGACCTACTCGACACCGGCGAGCGAAAAGCATTGCGGTGGGCAAAGACCGGCGTGTGGATTATCGCCGGCATCATCGCTCTGCAGGCGGTGCTGCTGGTCGCCGGGGCGTGGCGCAACGACCGCCAGATCGAGCGACATAGGGGTGTTGCCGAGGCCGAGGTGCTCTCCGCCGGCCCGCGGCGGTCGACGGTCGAGTTCGTCACGCCGGACCGGGTCACCTATCGGCCCGAACTCGGAGTGCTGTATCCCTCCGAGCTGGCCACCGGCATGCGGATTTACGTCGAATATTCTCGCGACAATCCGAATCTGGTCCGGGTCCAGAACCGCAATGCCTCGCTGGCGATCATTCCGGCCGCATCAACGGCGGCGATGGGGTGGCTGATCTGCGCCGCGATCCTGGCCGGGCTGGTGCGACGGGAACGGCGGCTGCCGGTAGCGTCAGACACATGAGCCGCGCGTCGCTGGATAAGGATCCGGGTGACGTGGCGTCGATGTTCGACGCCGTGGCGCGCCGCTATGACATCACCAACACCCTGCTCTCAGTCGGACGGGATCGCTACTGGCGTCGGGCCACCCGCGCGGCACTGCAGGTCGGCCCCGGGGATGTGGTGCTCGACCTGGCCGCCGGGACCGCCGTGTCGACGGTGGAACTCGCGAAGTCCGGGGCGTGGTGTCTTGCCGCGGACTTCTCGGTCGGCATGTTGCACGCCGGCCGACAGCGCCCGGTGCCCAAGGTCGGCGCTGATGCGACCCGGCTGCCTTTCGGTGACGACGTGTTCGATGCGGTGACGATCAGCTTCGGCTTGCGCAATATCGTCGACTCACGTGCCGGCCTGCGGGAGATAGCACGGGTGACCAAACCCGGCGGGCGGCTGGTCGTGTGCGAATTCTCCACACCTGCCGTGCCGGTGTTCGCCACCGCGTACAAGGAGTATCTGATGAGGGCACTACCGCGGGTGGCCCGCGCGGTATCGAGCAATCCGGAGGCCTACGTCTACCTGGCCGAGTCCATCCGGGCCTGGCCTGACCAGCCGACTCTGGCCCGCCGCATCGAGCAGGCCGGCTGGTCGCAGGTTAGCTGGCGCAACCTCACCGGTGGAATCGTCGCCCTACACGAGGCGTGTAAACCGAACTAGCAGAACGGTTTTCGCTGATCCAGGAGGCGTGATCCGGAACCGGCCGTCCGCCACATCCGCGCCACCCAGTCGGCATCCTCATCGCTGACCAAATTGCCCATCACCCGCACCGCGATAGTCATGAGCCGGGCCGAGCGCATCCCCA
>NZ_JAEMSG010000096.1:0-4647 GCF_016462945.1 Mycolicibacterium sp.
GGGTACCGGTCGTCAATTCGGACATGGTCAACGAGGGCGGGGGCGTGCAGGTCGACGGTGAGGGCACGGTGTTCGTCACCGACACCGTGCAACTCGACCTCGGCCGCAACCCGGGGTTAACCCGCGTTGATGTCGAGGCGGAGTTGGCCCGCACCCTCGGCGCCACCCACGCGATCTGGCTGCCTCAGGGGCTGACGCGGGACTCGCAGCGCTTCGGTACCCGCGGGCACGTCGATATCGTCGCCGCGATCACCGCACCCGGTCGGCTTCTGCTGCATACCCAACGTGACGAGGCCCATCCCGACTTCGAGGTGTGTCAGCGGATTCGCGACGCCATCGAGGCCAGTACCGATGCGGCGGGCCGATCCTGGGACATCACCGAGATGCCTGCTCCGGCAACGCTGACCGACTCCGAAGGATTCGTCGACTACAGCTATATCAACCATCTCATCGTCAACGGCGGCATCATCGCGTGTGGATTCGGCGACGCCCATGACGCTGATGCGGTGGCGATCCTCGCCGAGCAGTACCCGGGCCGGAGGGTGGTGACAGTGGATGCGCGACCGTTGTTCGCCCGCGGCGGTGGAATCCACTGCATCACTCAGCAGCAGCCGTTGCCGCGGGAGTGATTTCAGCTCAACTCCCTGCACATTCGGGCAGGAACAGCGCGGCCGGGATCAGCCTCAGGACGCCTGACGTACCCGCTTCTGCTCCTCGCGGGCCAGCATCCGATCACGTTGCTCTTCGAACTTGAGTACCTGACCTCCGAGGTCGGTCATATAGGCGGCGAGTTGCTCGCGGCGTTGCTCGCCGACGGCGCTGAAGTCGGTGCGGTCGAAGATGCGCCACTTACGCAGGACGGGCGTGACGACATCTTCGAGATGCTGCCGCGGATCGTAGATGCCGTGCTTGGCCATCAAGACGCCGTTGCGGCGGAAGTTGGGCATGCCCTGACCGGGCATCCGGAAATTCTCGACGATACTGGCGATGGCTTCCATGGCTTGGTCGGGCGCGAGGTCCAGTGCGGCGCTGCAGGTATCGCGGTAGAAGATCATGTGCAGGTTCTCATCCGCGGCGATCCGGGCAAGCAACCGGTCCGCGATCGGGTCACCGCAGGCCTTGCCGGTATTGCGGTGGCTGACCCGGGTGGCGAGTTCCTGGAAGGAGACGTAGGCGAGCGACAGCAGAAAGTCGGTCTTGTGACGGTCTTCCTCTTCGGCGGTCGGCGCGAAGCCGTGGGTCATGTGGGCGATCCGGGCCTGCTCGAGTGCAACCGGATCGACGGCGCGGGTGACGACGAGATAGTCACGCAGGGCGATGCTGTGCCGGCCTTCTTCGGCCGTCCAGCGGCCGACCCAGGTTCCCCACGCTCCGTCGAGCGAGAAGTACTCCGCGGCCTGCCGGTGATAGGAGGGCAGATTGTCCTCGGTCAGCAGATTGGTGATCATCGCCGCCTTGGCGACCTCGCTGAGTTGTGACTGTCCCTCAGACCAATCGTCGCCACCCATGGCGGCGAAGTTTCGACCCTGATCCCACGGGATGTAATCATGCGGATGCCAGTCAGTCGCCGCCGAGAGATGCCGGTTCAGATTGTCCTCGGCGGTCTGCTCCAGTTCCTTGAGCAACTCAAGGTCTGTTAACTCCCGAGACATCACACCTCACCCTTGCTTTGACCAGCAGGGGCAAGTCGCCCGCCCGGCGTAGATAAGGTCTAACAATATCAGCACGGCTGCTCTGCCCGACACCGCGACACGACCAGAAACCGCAGTTCAGACCGCCCGCATTAGCAATCGTTGCCGAATCGTGCCCGGAGAAGCGGCATCGGCGACGGTTCCGGCCAGGGCGAGCGCGCCCTGGGTGATTGCCGTCTCAGCCGCGCTGGTGATAGTGGCGGCGGCGAATTCGGGTTGATGGTTGACCGCAGGCAGGGAGTCGATACCGATATAGGGATGTATCGCGGGGATGACCTGGGAGACATTGCCCATATCGGTGGATGCTCGCGCCATCATGGTGTCCGGACCGGTGCTGAAGCGCCGGCCGACGGCGGTGGCTCGTCGCTCGTAGCAGGCCAGCAGGTCGTCGTCATTGCGAAACTCCGCATAGGGCTTGGACTCGGCAGTGACCGTGAGAGCGGCACCGGAGGCCAGCGCGCCGGCCTCGAAGCAGCGCATGACCCGCGGCTCGACCTCGGCCAGTTCGGCCAGCGTCTCGGCGCGGACGTACCAGCGTCCCTCGGTGTGTTGCGGAATGGCATTCGGCGCCTCGCCGCCGCGGGTGAGCAGGCCGTGCACCCGCACCGACAGCGGCAACTGCTGGCGAAGCAGTCCGATGGCGACCTGGGCGACGGTGAACGCATCGGCGGCGTTGATGCCGCGCTCGGGATAGGCCGCGGCATGTGCCGCCTTACCGGCGTAGGCAATATGGCTGTGCGATACCGCGAATGGCCGCGCCCGAGCGACATCGACCGGGCCGGGGTGGACCATGGCCGCGGCGTGCTGTCCCGCGAAGCCGCCGCGATCCAGCAGTTCGATCTTGCCGCCGCCGCCCTCTTCGGCGGGCGTGCCGATCACGGTGAGCGTCACACCCAGATCGTCGACGACGGGTGCCAGTGCGAGTGCGGCGCCGACGCTGATGGCCGAGATCAGGTTGTGGCCGCAGGCATGGCCGAGGCCGGGCAGCGCGTCGTATTCGGCGCACAGCGCGATATGCAGATCGCCGCTGCCGATCCGGGCGGCGAACGCGGTATCCAGGCCGCAGTACTTCTCCGTGATGTCAAAACCGTTGTCCGACAATTCGTCCGCTACCCGCCGTGCGGAACGGACTTCCTCCCAGGCGATTTCGGGGTGGTCGTAGAGGTCCCTGGACAATGCGACCAGTCGCGGTTGTGCCCCGGAGACACCCGAGGCAAGGGAATCGTCGATGGTGGTCACAGGTCTCCTGCCACGCCGTATGACGGCGCCCGGGTCGGATCGACGCCGCGGACCCGGTAGTCATTCTTCTGTGGCCGCCATATCTGCCACAGTGCGGCGAGATCGCCGACGGGATTGTCGGAGTAGTCGATGCGCAGGTCGGTCACCGGCCACGGCACGTCTTCGACGACCATCAGGCCCGCGGAATGCACCGGGCTTGCCTCGCCGCCGGTGGCCAGTGCTGCGTTCAGTCCATCGAGCAGGCGTTGTTCGAAGGCGACCGCCGTGCTGTCGGCGTATCCGGCCAACAGGGCACCGATGACTCGCTCGTGGGCCAGCAGGTTTCCCGCCGCAACTGCCTGATCGCCCCGGGTGTGGGTGTGCTCGCCGAGGCTGTGTGAGCCGGAGTGGATGGCGGTGGTGCCATGTGCGTCGACGACGGCGACCTGGCGGTAATCGGGGAATTTCTCCTGTGCCAGTGCGGCTTTGAGCGCGGTGTCGGCATCAGCGCCGGTGGCCATTGCGTCGAGCACCAGCGGGCCGAGAGCCGGGTTGGTGACATTCTGGGAGGCGACCACCCCGACGCCGGCCCGGGCATGTGCGCACCGAGCCGCAACTGCCGGGCTAGAGGAACTGATCACGATGCCGAACGCACCGGTGGCCGGGTCTCTCGCGATAAGGGAGAACGTCACGACGCGGGCTCGCTGATCACCGCGGTGGCGTCGATCTCCACCAGCCATTCGGGGCGAGCGAGTGCAGAGACCACCAGACCGGTCGAGACGGGGTAGACGCCTTTGAGCCACCGTCCCATGACGCGGTACACCGTTTCGCGATAGCGGATATCGGTCAGGTAGACGACCACCTTGACGATGTCGCGCAGTGAACTACCGGCTTCGTCGAGCAGCATGGCGATATTGGCCATCGCCTTCTCGGCTTGGGCTTCGACATCGCCGATACCGACCGACTCGCGAGTGTCAAGATCCTGTCCGATCTGTCCGCGCAGGTACACCACACCGCCGGCCACGACGGCCTGGCACAGGTCGTTGTCGATATTCTGTTCGGGATAGGTGTCACGGGTGTTGAACGGTCGAATCCGCCTGTGGGTCGGGTTCATCGGGCCGCCTCGAATGCTTGGTATGCCAGGTAGCCGCGTTGGATCGCGATCTGGTCGGCCAGGTACTTGGCGTCATGCCAGACACCCCAGATGAAGCTTGATCCGCGTCGCGACTGCCAGGGCAGGCCGAGGAAGTACACGCCGGGTTCGGTCGAGACGCCACGACAATGTTTCGGCTTGCCGTTCTCGTCGAAGGCGTCGACCTGCAGCCAGCCATAATCGGATACGTATCCGGTGGCCCAGACGATCGAGGTGACGCCCGCCGCACCGAGGTCGAGTTCGCGGAGGGGATCGGTGACGCAGTCCGGGTCGGGGCCGAGCACGCGGGCCTGTGGGTCCTCGGGCAACTCCAGGCCGGTCCGGAGCAGGTAGGCATCGGCTTCGTCCAGCACGGCGAGGTAGGTCGCGTCACTGTGTGCGATGTTGGCGCGGAGGTCGGCCGCGAATGCCATGACGCCGGCGTCGAACGACGTTGCCAGGCCCACGAGTGTCACGCCGCGCGCGGCCAGGGCCCGAAAGTCCACGGTTTTGCCGCCACCGACTCCGCTGACGGCGATGGTGACATGTTCGGCGCTCTGCGGGGGAGCGGACGCGTCCCACTTGCCGAGGACGCCGAGCCACCAG
>NZ_JAEMSG010000096.1:4657-10882 GCF_016462945.1 Mycolicibacterium sp.
ACCAGCAGAAGTCGCGACCGCGGTAGCGTCGCGGCGGCCGGTCATGCGGACCGACTGCGAGATAGACGTCGCGGCCGGACTGCTGTAGTTCGTCGGCGATCTGCACGCCGGATGATCCCGATCCGACGACAAGCACGCCACCGGCGGGAAGCTGCTGCGGATTGCGATACGAGCTGGAGTGGATCTGGGTGACACCGGCGGTCTCGGGCACCAGGGGCGGGATGACGGGCTGCTGGAACGCGCCCGTCGCGGCCACGATGTAGCGGGCCTCGAGGGGCCCGTCGGAGGTCTGGACGGCAAAACCCTGGCTGCCGTTGATCTTCCGTACCGCGCGCACCTCGACGCCGGCGCGGATCGGGGCGTCGATGTCGTCGGCATAGCTGACGAAGTAGTCCACCACCTGTTCCCTGGTGGCGAATCCATCCGGGTCGATCGGGAATTCCCGGCCGGGGAACCGGTCATGCCAGGCGGGTCCGTTGGCCACCAGGGAATCCCATCGCTCGGAGCGCCACCGCTCGACGATGCGGTCGCGCTCCAGCACCAGGTGCGGCACACCAGCCGCCCGCAGGTGCTCGCTCATCGCGATCCCGGCCTGGCCCGCTCCGACGACGAGAACCTCGGTCTGTTCGATCACAGTTGGATCCAGGTGGTCTTCAGCCCGGTGTACTTGTCGAGGGCGTGCAGCGACAGATCGCGGCCGAAGCCGGACCCTTTGAATCCGCCGAACGGGGTCTGCGAACTCAGCGCGTCGACGGTGTTGACCGAGACGGTGCCGGCGCGCAGTGCCGCGGCTACGGTGTGTGCCCGGCGCAGATCTGTGGTCCACACCGAGGCGGCCAGACCGTAGACGGTGTCGTTGGCCATCCGGATCGCCTCGTCCGCGCCCTCGAAGGTCTGCACTGTCACCACCGGTCCGAACACCTCCTCGGTGATCAACTCGGCGGACGGGCCCAGGCCGGTCACCACGGTCGGTTCGATGAAACAGCCACGGCCGTCGACGTTTCCGCGGCTGCCGCCGATCCGGATCTCGCCGTGCTCCCGGGCCCGGTCGATGAACCCGAGCACATGATCGGTGTGGGCCTCGTCGACGATCGCGCCCAGGGTGGCGTCCGGATCGAGAGGATTGCCGGGACGTACGGCGGCCGCGCGCGCCACCAGGCCGGCGATGAACTCCTCGGCGATCGACTTCTCGATCAGCAACCGGGAGTTGGCTGAGCAGACCGCGCCCTGGTTGTAGAACGCTCCGAAGACCGCCTTGTCCAGAGCGAGTTCGAGATCGGCATCGGCGAACACGACGTTGGGGCTCTTGCCGCCGCACTCGAGCCAGACCTGTTTCATATTGGATTCGCCTGCATACCGTAGGAAACGCTTGCCGGTGGCGGTGGACCCGGTGAACGCCACCACGTCGATATCGGGATGCAATCCGATTGCGGCACCGGCGGTATCGCCCAGTCCGGGCACAACGTTGAGCACACCGGCGGGCAAACCGGCTTCGGTGGCGAGTTCGGCAAGTCGCAGCGAGGACAGCGGAGCGCGCTCGGAGGGTTTGAGGACGACGCTGTTGCCGGCGGCCAGGGCGGGTGCGACCTTCCACACCGCGAGGTCGAGCGGGAAGTTCCACGGCGTGACCGCGCCGACGACGCCCAGTGGCTCCCGGGTGACCAGCGCGAGGCTGCCGGGATCGGTGGGTGCGATCTCGCCGTTGATCTTGTCCAGTGCCTCGCCGTAGTAGGTGAAGAGTCCGGCGGCCGAGGGCACGTCGACGGTGAAGGCCTCGTTGACCAGCTTGCCCATATCGAGGGAGTCCAGCAGGGCCAACTCGACGCGGTGGGTGTTGATCAACTTCGCCAGTCGCAGCAGGACTTCGCGGCGGTGGCCCACCGAACTGCGCGACCACTTGCCAGACTCGAAGGCGCGGCGGGACGAGCGGACCGCGTGATCGACATCGCCCGCCTGCGCCGAGGCGACCGTGGCGAGCAGCGCGCCGGTGGCCGGGTTGACGCAGTCGAAGGTGGATCCGGACTGGGCCGGCCGGAACTCGCCGTCGATGTAGATGCCCTCGCGTGGACACACATCATCGGTGTGGCGGATCCAATCGGCGAGTGTGGTGGGATCGCTGGCGGTGGATGTCACGGGGCCTCCTGAGCTAACTGGGCAACCTCGCGGCGCGCGGGCGGCGGCGAGGGTTCGTCGAGTTCCTCGGCATAGCGGTGACCGGCATACACCGCGGCGGCGATCGTCGACGGCGCCCAGGCATCCCCGACGGCCCGGACGCTGCGGATGCACGACGATTCCCAGTCCGACTGGCGTGCCATCAGGGCGTCGTAGAGGGCGTTCTCCGGCAGACGCGCGGTCACCAGCACCACCGAGTCGGCCTCGAGATGGCCTGTGTCGCCGGTGAAGACACATGCGGTGCCGACGCCGTCGCCCGCGATCCGAGTGAGTGCGGTGTTGGTGTGCACGGTGATCCCGGCGCGGATGATGCGCGCGCGGATCCGCTGGACTTCCAGCGTGTTGACCGTCCACTGCGAGACGTGCGGCGCCGGGGTTATCAGTGTGACGTCGAACCCGTCGGCGGCCAGCAGTTCGGCCACCACCCCGCCCATGTAGTAGTGGTCGTCATCGAAGACCACGACGCGCCTGCCGCGTGGTCGGGCACCGGCCATGATGCTGTCGGGGTTGAGCACGTCGGCGTTCTCGGCGATCTGGATCGGATGGGTGTGCCAGCGGCCGACGCCGTCGGTGCGCCAGTGCGATCCGGTGGTGATGAGAATGTGGTGGAAGTCGTTGTTGATGATGTCGTCGGCGGTCATCTCGCTCTGCATGAAGAGCTCGACATTGTCGAGCTTGCTGATCTGCTGGACGCGGTAATCCACCACGCGGATCCACGCCGAGAGGCCGGGCAGCGCGGACTCGAGTCTCACGCGTCCACCCACTGCCCGGGTGGCTTCAGCAAGGCTGACGGTGTAGCCGCGGCGGCCCAGTGCGCGGGCGGATTCCAGACCGGCCGGGCCGGCACCGACCACCAGCACGTGGGCGTCGGAGGTTTTGGCGCGGATATGTTCCGGGTGCCAGCCGCGCCGGAACTCCTCGCCCATGGTGGGGTTCTGGGTGCAGCGGATCGGGGACTGGGTGAAGTCACCCGAGACGCAGATATTGCAGCCGATGCACTCGCGGATGTCCTCGAGGTCGCCGCGTTCGATCTTGCGCGGCAGGAAGGGATCGGCGATCGAGGGCCGGGCGGCGCCGATCAGATCCATCACGCCACTGGTGATCTGGTGCACCATCATGTCGGGCGAGGTGAACCGGCCAACTCCGACAACGGGTTTGGTGGTCAGTGCTTTGAGCCCGCGAACGTAGGGTTCCTGGCCGGCTTCGGGGCCGAATCGGGAGGTCACCGAGTCGTCTTCCCAGCTGCCCAGAACGAAATCCCACAGATCGGGGTGCTCGCCGATCATGCCGATCACGTCCTCGATCTCGGCGCGGGTGATGCCGTCATCGCCGAGGAGTTCGTCGACGGTGATGCGGCAGGCGATCGCGGCTTTGCCGTCGGCCTCCTCGCGGGAGTCTTCGAGGACTTCGCGCAGGAACCGGACCCGGTTGGTCAGGCTGCCGCCGTATTCGTCGGTGCGGTTGTTGTAGCGGCGGGACAGGAAGTGGTGCAGGCCGCCCATCGCGTGTCCGGCATAGACGTAGACGATGTCGTAGCCGACATCGATGGAGCGGCGGACCGCGTCGCGGTGCCACCGGCGCATCTCGGCGATATCGGACTTGGTCATCGCCCGCGCCTGGACCGGGTCGTAGTACCACGACACGACGGGCAGATTCTGCGGGGCCAACGGGACTTCGCGGCTGATCAGGTTCGGGCTGTTGAGCCCGTTGTGCGCGAGTTCGATCCCGGCCAGCGCCCCGCCCTGGTGAATCATGTCGGCGATCCGGGCCAGCGCGGGCAGGTCGTGTTCGTCCCACATCCGCAGTTCGATGAAGGGTCCGATATCGGAGGTGGGGTGGATCTCAACCTGTTCGGTGCAGACGACGGCCCAACCGCCCTCGGCCTTCACCCGGCGCATATAGGCCTCACCCGAGGGGTCCCGGTAGCCCATACCGTTGCAGTGCGGCACCTGGTAGAAGCGATTGCGGGCCGTCACCGGGCCGATCTGCACCGGTTCGAAGAGGATGTCGTAGCGCGGATCGCGCATGTGTCCTCCTGTCGGGTGCTCGGTGGCCGATTACGGATAGCGTATTCCGTGAACCGGTAGGGGCGCGTCAATGCCGCCTCCGAACGCCGATGTGACCAGCGACGAGTGGGTGAACAGCCGTGATCGATGACATCAGCCACTATGGCCTGATCATTCTGTTCGCGAGCGCGGTCGGACTCGTCGCGGTGATGGCCAACCGGCTCACCGAGCGGGTCAAAATCCCGGCACCGCTGCTGGTGCTGGCTGGCGCGGCGTTGGCCATCAGTGTGGTGCCCGCGTTGTCGGCGCCGCCGGAGTCGCTGGTGGTCCGCATCATCACCGTCGCGCTGGTGCTGGTGCTCTTTGACGGCGGTATGCACATCGGGTGGCGCCGATTCCGGGTCGCGGCGGTGCCGATCATGACGGTCGGTGTGGTGGGTACATTCCTCACCGCAGCCGGGGCGGCGGTGGTGCTGCATGTGCTCTTCGGAATCAACTGGTACTTGGCGTTGCTGGTGGCGACCGCGGTTGCCCCGACCGATCCCGCGGTGGTGTTCTCCGTCCTGGGTAAGCGTGAGATCACCGGGCCCAGCGGCACGATCCTGGAGGGGGAGTCCGGCGCGAACGATCCGGTTGGGATCGCGTTGATGATTCCGCTGATCGCGGCCGGCGGTTTGAGCGCAGCCGGATTCGCCACGATCGGCGTCGAGTTCGTGCTGCAGATGCTGATCGGTGGCGCGATCGGTGTGGTGGGTGGCCGCGCGCTGCTGGTGTTCATCCGCCGGGTGCCGTTGCCCAGCGAGGGCTTGTATCCGCTGCGCACGCTCGCGGTTGCTCTGATGCTTTACGGCATTGCGACGCTGGCGCACGGCTCCGGCTTTTTAGCCGTATTCATCGCAGGAATCATCATCGGAGACGCGAACGCCCCCTATAAGGCCGAGATCGAGCGCTTCCATACGGCACTGGCGGGGCTGGCCGAGATCGTCGTATTCGCCGTTCTGGGTCTGACCGTCGATCTGCATGTCATTGCGCACGCCGATGTGTGGATTCCCGGACTGGTTCTCTTCGTCCTGTTGACGGTCGTGGTTCGGCCATTGGCGGTCGGTGCGTGTCTGATCCCGGCCCGCCTGAAGGCGGGCGAGCGCGCATTCATTCTCAGCGCCGGACTCAAAGGTGCGGTTCCGATTCTGCTGGGCGAGTTCCTACGCGCCGCCCATGTGCCGCAGGCCGAACGCCTGTACGGCATCGTGGTGGTCGTCGTCGCGCTCTCGGTAGGTGTGCAGGGCAGCGTGGTGCCCACACTCGCGCGTGTGCTGAAAGTGCCGATGCGGATGACCGCCCCGGAACCGTGGACGGTCGGGGTGCGGTTGCGCGATGAACCCGAAGGTGTGCACCGATTGACTGTCGGAGCCGGATCCGTTGCCGAGGGAGCGACCGTCGAGAGTCTCAGCGATCAAGCCGGCGATATCTGGGTGAGCATTGTCGTAAGGGCGAGCGGGTTAGTGCCGGTTCGTGCCGACACCGAACTTCGGGCGGGCGATGAGGTGGTCGTCCTGGCGGAATCAGAACTCACCGAACAGCTGAGGGAACTCTTTCGCGGCTGACGACCCGCCGCGCGGTTACGTGGTGATACCGCCAAAGCTCCCTACGATCACCGGGTGGCTGACCGCTATGGCTCCGATGTGCTTGCCAATGATCCACACAATGACCCGCACAACTCTCGCAAGATCCGTTCAGTGGAGCGTTGCGCTGAGATCGGGATGGTGGTCGAGGATCCGCAATCGGGATTCGTCGGCGCCGTGGTGCGCATCGAGCGCTGCCGCGTCGAACTGCAGGACCGTCGCGGCCACAATCGGGTGTTCCCGCTGGGGCCGGGATTTCTCGTCGGAGGCCGCCACGATGCCGAACTCGTCGAGCAGGTGTGGGGCGATGACCTCCGCGTCGAGGGTGTCGTGGTCAAGCCTGCGCGGGTGGGCCTGGAGGCCTGGCCGACGGTGCCGCGCGCTATCGAGTGGAAGCACGGCATCTGCGCGGCGCTGGGTTGGCC
>NZ_JAEMSG010000187.1 GCF_016462945.1 Mycolicibacterium sp.
CACCAACGGGGTGACCGGTGTGCAGGTCGGCCACTCCCGCCTGGAAATCCCGGGCGCCTTCATCGGCAACACTGTCGCCGCCGACTGGTACTTCCCCACCCAGACTGACGGCACCATCGACGCCCAGGGCGTCATCTGGCTGCAGCACGGTTTCGGCGCCTCCAACACGCTCTACTCGGCACTGGCCACCGACCTGGCGCAGCGGACCAATAGCATCGTGGTGGCGCCAACCCTGACGTCACTCCCGTTCACCTTCTCGGGTGGCTGCCTGATCTGCTCCACCTCCCAGCAGGCCGTGGCCGAGGTGTTCCTCGACCCCGATCGCACCGCGTTGGTGACCAGTGCCCAGGACGCCGGCTACAGCGGTGACGTCTCCGAACTGCTGGGGGCATTCATGCTGTCCGGGCATTCCGCGGGCGGCGGGTTCGCCACCGCAACAGCCGCCGACTATGTGACCGACGGCTCCGTCGCACAGGACGCCGATCTGCTGGGTGTGGTGATGTTCGACGGCGTCTCCAACGGCACCATCGACGGCACATTCGATACCCAGATCGCGGCCCTGGACATCGCCGATATCCCGGTTTATCAGATCGCCGCGCCCGCGCAGGCGTGGAATAACTTCGGCGCCACCACCAACCAGTTGCTGGGCGCCCGGCCCGGCGTGTTCAACGGCGCGGTCCTGGTCGGGGGGTCGCACGTCGACTCGATGCTCGGGGTCAATCCGCTGATCGACTTCGTCCTACAGTTGGTCACCACGTTCTCCCCCGCCGGCAGCACCGCAGCCGTCTACAACCTCAGCACCGGGTGGATCAACGACCTGTATGTCGGCGCCACACCGCAAGCGCCGGAGTACGGCCTGTATTCCGCCGCGAACGAGCAGATCATCTCGGGCGGCACCGCCGCGGTCAGCCTGCCCACCACGTTCGCCAACAACCTCTCGCCGCTGGACACCGTGCTCAAAGACGTGATCGACGCCGTCGGGTCGCTCTTCGGCCTCACCCCGACCCCGGTGGTCAACACTGGGGACAACGGTGTCACCGGGTACCTGAAGCCGCCACTGTCCAACGGGGTCACCGGAGTGCGGACCGGGTCGTCGTCGTTGCTCATTCCCTCCGGGGACAACGGGGTCAGTGCCCTCGCAAGCTGGTACTTCCCGACCCAGGCCGACGGCTCGGTGCAAGCCAACGGCCTCATCTGGCTGCAGCACGGTAGTAGTCGCGGTCTCCAGGTGCCGTTGAACTTGGCGTACACCGCCTTAGCGCTGGCACTGGCACAGCAGACCAACAGCATCGTGGTGGCACCCGCCGACTACGGCACTCCTTTCGACCGGGAGGCCGCCGCCGGGATGTTCCTCGGTGATCGGTCCGAACTGAACGTCAGCGCCAACCTTGCCGGCTACGAAGGCTCGCTGCCGCAGACGTTCATCCTCACCGGGCATTCCGCAGGCGGCGGGTTCGCCACCGCTGTCGGCGCCAACACCATCCTCAACGGCGCCTCCGACGACCTCCTCGGTGTGGTGATGTTCGACGGTTTCTCGCGCCCCCCGGCTTTCACCGACCAACTGCAGGCGCTTGACGACGCCGGCATTCCCGCTTATCAGATCGCCGCCCCGCCGCAAAGCCCGGGGAACGCCTGGGGCCTGGCCACCGAGGCAATGTTGGACGTGTACATCGACCAGTTCTTCGGTGTGCAGATCGACGCCGGCTCGCACAACGACTCGCTCGGCGGCACCGATTTCCTCGCCTATCTCGCGAGCGAGATCATTCCGTTCATCGGCTACCGGCCATCCCCGCCCGGGGCCAAGGCCGCGGTGCGCACCTTCGCCACCGGCTGGATCAACGACCTCTACGCCGGCAAGGGCCCGACCGATCCGCTCTACGGCATCTACGGTGACCCCAACGACGGCACCTACATCCCCAACCGGCCCATCGTGATGGGCGAGGCCGGGGCGACCACGCTGCCCGCACCGCCGCCGGTGGTCGTCAACGCCGACCTGCCACCGGATCAGAATTACCTGGGCACCTGGTACGAGCAGGGCAGCGTCCGGCAATTCTTCTCCCTCGGCCTGGTGAACACCACCGCGACCTACAGCCTTAATCCCGACGGGTCGATCAAGGTGGACAACTCCGGCAACTACTTCTTCAACAACGGCCCACAGTCCTCCATCATCGGATCGGCCGTGCCGGTCAACACCTACAACACCCGACTGCAGGTGGGCTTCTTCTTTGCCCAGCCCAACCCGAACGAGCCCGCCGCGGAACCGGGCAACTACTGGATCCTCGACTACGCGCCCGACTACTCCTGGGCCATAGTGGGCGACCCGAACGGCACCTCGGGCTACATCCTGACCCGCGACAAGATCGTCGACCAGGACTTCTACGACGCCCTGGTCGACCGGGCCTACCAACTGGGCGTGAACCGCCCGATCATCCGCACTCAGCAGTTCCCAGCCCCGGCCCCGACCGCCGTTCTGCCTGGCCCGGCCACCCTGCCAAGCCTCAACGCCATGTGACGCGGTTGTCGTGGACAACCTGGCTCAGGAGCGATGGGCCCACACGGCGAAGAGCGGGTCGCCCGGCCACGGCGTCGGGCGCTGGTCGGTGCGCGGCTGGCCCCAGCCGGCCGAGCGGCGGAAGTACTCGGCCACGAGCCGCATGTGGGACTCGTCGTCGGTAGCGAGCCAACCCCGGATCGCCTTGGTCGGAAAGCAACGGTTGGAGAACGTGCACACGAACGGCGCGCCGGGCCGCAGCACCCGGACCACCTCGTCGAACACCTCGAGGGGCCGGACCAGGTAGTCGACCGACACCGTGCACATCGCCCCGTCGAAGGAAGCGTCGGCGAACGGCAGCGCGGGCTCGCGGTTGAGATCCTGGACCACCCGTTCGTGAGCCTGCGGGTTCTGGTCGAGCTCGAAGGCGTTCATCCCGAGTGCGACGAGACGCTGCGGGGTCCGGGCCAGGTGCGACACCCAGGAGCTGCACAGGTCGAGCACCTCGCCGTACAGGCCGAGCTCGTCGTAGAGATCGCGCACGGCGGCGATGGCACCGTCGTCGATGTGCTGCACCAGCCGCGGTTGGCCGTAGAAGCCACGGTCGTCGTCCTCGTCGGACCGG
>NZ_JAEMSG010000097.1:0-1738 GCF_016462945.1 Mycolicibacterium sp.
CCCTTCCCCGTCGCTTCGCTCGCCCAGCCCTTCCCCGTCGCTTCGCTCGCCCAGCCCTTCCCCGTCGCTTCGCTCGCCCCAGCCAATAAACAGCTGGCGGAAGGTGGGCATGGCGTCGCGGGCCAGTGCCCCCAGCGAGGAGTCGTCGGTCGGCACGTCGCGCCAGCCCAGCACGGTCAGGCCCTCGGATTCGACGATCTTCTCGAGTGCGTCGGCGGCGGCGACGGATTCGCGGGCGGATTGCGGCAGGAAGGCGATACCGGTGGCATACGAGCCCTCGGGGGGTAATGCGAAGTCGACCACCGCGCGCAGGAATGCATCAGGAACCTGGATCAGGATTCCGGCACCGTCACCGCTGTGCGGCTCGGCGCCGGCGGCGCCGCGGTGCTCCATGTTCAGCAGCGCGGTGATGGCGTGATCGACGATGTCGCGGCTGCGTCGGCCGTACATATCGACGACCATCGCGACGCCGCACGCATCATGTTCGTATGCGGGGTTGTAGAGCCCGACCTTGCTGGGCATACGCACCTGACCCTTCACGACATGTCGCACCGCGGTTCAACGACGGAGCCTCGCCCCGTCGGGTTCCTCCGTGCGTCGGTGAACGGCGGCCCTTCTGTGGTGTCTACAAGTACCGAAACGATATGCAAGCAGGGCCGAACATGCCAACTTAGGCGACCCTAATAGGGCAAGATCAAGCTTATGGCTGCTCCGAGGATGGTGAACCGGGTGGCCGCCGAGTTGGTTGGCACGTTCTGGCTGGTCCTCGGCGGCGGCGGGGCGGCGGTGTTGGCCGCGAATCCGGCGGGCGACTTCTCGGCCGGGATCGGCTCGACCGGGGTGGCGCTGGCCTTCGGCCTGGCATTGGTGACCGGGGTGTACGCGTTCGGCGGAGTCTCCGGCGGCCATTTCAACCCGGCCGTCACGTTCGGGGCTGCGATCGCCGGGCGGGTCGAGTGGTCGGCGGTGCTGACGTACTGGCTGGCTCAGGTCAGCGGGGCGGCCCTGGGCGGCGGGGTGATCGTGCTCATCGGGGATGGCCGACCGAACTGGACCTCGACCGGCAATATGGCCGCCAACGGCTACGGGGCGAATTCGCCGTTCTATTACTCGCTGACCGCGGTGTTGGTCGCCGAGACGGTGCTGACAATGCTCTTTGTGGTGGTGTTCCTGCGCGTCACCGATCAGCGGACGCTGAGCGGGTTCGCGGCGCTGACGATCGGGTTGACCTACACCGTCGTCAACCTCGTCGTCATCCCGATCGCGAACGCCTCGGTCAATGCGGCCTACTCCACCGGGGTGGCGTTCTTCAACGGCGCCGGCGCAGCCGGGCAACTGTGGGCGTTCTGGCTGGCGCCCCTGGTGGGCGCCGCCCTGGCGGGGTGGACCTATCCGGCGCTGTTCGGCAGCCGCGGTGCCGGGGCGGACGCTAGAGACCGCTGATCTGCTGTACCGGCAACCTCGGGCCGCGGCGCGGCTCGCGGGCCAAGCCGCTGACCTCGAGGAGTCGCACCGCCCGGTAGCGGTGCGGGCGCATCGGTTCGAGCAGGTCCACCATCTCCGCGTCGTCGATGGGCCGGCCGAGCAGCGTCCAGCCGATCATCTTCGAGACGTGATAGTCCCCCACCGACAGCGCGTCGGCATCACCGAAGGCGCGCTGGGCGGTCTCGGCGGCGGTCCACACGCCCACCCCGGGCAGGCTCATGAGTGCCCCGCGGGCGTCGGCGGGGGTGCGGGC
>NZ_JAEMSG010000097.1:1748-10825 GCF_016462945.1 Mycolicibacterium sp.
GTTCCAGCGAGTCGGCGCGGGCGGCGCAGCCGACGAGGGTGCGAGCGCGGCCGGGATCGACATTGGCGCGGTGGAACTCCCACGACGGGATCGCGCGCCAGGCCTGCGCCGTTGGCGGCACCCGCATCATCGCGGGCGCGGGCCCGGGTGCGGGTGTGCCGTATGCGGTCACCAGCAGCCGCCAGGACCGGAAGGCGTCGACGCCGGGCACGCGCTGCTCCAGCACGGCCGGGATGAGAGCCTCCAGCACGCGCCCGGTGCGCCCGATCCGCAGATGCGGCACCCGGTCGGCCGCGGCGGCGACGGTCGGGTGGCTCGGGTGGAAATCTGCGGCGTCGTCATCGGCGCCGAGGAGTGCGGGCAGCGCCTCGGCGAACTCTTCAGCGCCGTCACCCCAGGCCTGACATACCACGGTGTCGGGGGCGGTGCGGTTGATGCGCGCGGTCACCGGCCCGCTGGCCAGCAGGCTGGTGCGCCAGATCGCGCGCTGATCGTCGATCTGGAAGCACGGGTCACCCGGGCCGCGTCGCTGTGGGGCCAGGGTGTGGCCGGCACTGACCGGTCCGGCGAAGCTCAGCGTGCGGCTTACGGACACGAAAACCTCAGGGACGCCCGGTGATTCGATCCGCGAGGGTGGCGATCGGCGAGGTGGTCGACCGGCCGCCCGCCTCGTGGCGGTCGGCGAGTTTGTAGGCGGAGTACAGGCCCTGCACGCCGAGCCAGCGCAGCGGTTCGGGCTCCCAGGTCCGCGAGCGGTGATCGACCCACGGCAGTTCGGTGAGATCGGTGGAGCGTTTGAGTACCAGATCGGTCAGCGTGCGCCCGGCGAGATTGGTGGCCGTCACCCCGTGACCGACATAGCCGCCGGCTTCGCCGAGTCCGGTGGCCGGATCCAACCGGACACCGGCCGTCCAGTCCCGCGGCACCGCCAGCACGCCACACCAGCCGTGCGCGATCAGCACACCACGGGTCTGCGGCAGCACCGTGTTCAGCACACCGGTCAGGTAGTCGATGGTGTCCTGGCCGACGGCGCCGTCGTGGTCGATGCGGGAGGCGTAGCGATAGGGCACCGCCCGGCCGCCGATCGCGATGCGGTCATCGGCGGTGCGCTGGGCGTAGAAGAAGCCGTGAGCCAGATCGCCCAGGGTTTCACATCCCGCCCAACCGATTGTCTCCCACAGGCTTTCGGGCATCTGCTCGGTGGCGATCATCGCGCTGTTCATCGGCAGCCAGCGCCGGCGCAGGCCGCGCATCCGGGCGGTGAACCCCTCGGTGGCCCGCAGCACGATCGGCGCCCGCACCACACCCAGGGGTGTCTCGGCGCGTCCCGGGGTGATCGCGGTGACGGGGCTCTGCTCGTAGATCGTGACGCCGAGGCGCTCGACCACGTCGGCCAGTCCGCGGGCCAGCTTGGCCGGCTGGATCCGCGCGCAGTGCGGGTTGAACGATCCCTGCACCAGGTGATCGACCCGAACCCGTTGGGCTGCTTCGGATCCCGAGAGGATCTCGATACCGTCGATGCCCCAGTGACGGTCTTCGGCGACTTCGGCGCGCAGTCGCACCGCCTGCGCGGCGGTGCGCGCGACTTCGAGGTTGCCGCCCTTGACGATATCGGCATCGATACCTTCCCGGCGGGCCACGTCGATCACCTCATCGACGGCCTCGTTGAGCATCTTCTGCCAGGCGATCACGCTGTCGCGGCCGTGGCGCTTGGCCAGCAGGCCGCGATCACCCGGCGGCAGGCCACTGAGCCAGCCGCCGTTGCGTCCAGAGGCGCCGAACCCGGCGAACCGGGCTTCGAGGAGGGTGATCCGTAGGGAGGGATCAGCCGCCTTGAGGTAGTAGGCGGTCCACAGCCCGGTGTAGCCGGCGCCGACGATGCAGACATCGGCCTCGCGGTCGCCGGGCAGGGCGGGCCGCGGGTCGGGAAGTTGGGAGTACCAGTGCGACACGGCGCCGTTTTTCACCATGGGAACGATCCTTGCAGAGGGATCCGGGGTGTGACTCGCGCCGACCCATATAGCCCAGGTAGTCTACTTTTATGTCTACACCGACGACGACGATTCGTGTGACGGTCGGGACGCGGGACCGCCTGGCCGCCCAGGCCCGCCAGCGCGGAGTCTCGGTCTCCGCGCTGCTGACCGACCTCGCCGCCCAGGCCGAGAGACACGCGGTTTTCAAGGCCGAACGCGATGCCGAACAGGCCGAGGCCGGCGATATCGCCGCCCGCGACGAGGCCCGGGATTGGGGCGACGCGACCGGGGACGGAATTGACTGAGCCGAAACGGGGCGATCTGTGGTTGGTCAGCTTCGGCGCGGGACGTTCCGGTGAACCGGGTAAGCACCGGCCTGCGGTGATCCTGTCCACCGAGGAACTCATCGGCGGTGTCAGCGATGAACTCATCGTCGTCGTCCCGGTGTCCAGTTCACGATCCGGCACCCCGCTGCGGCCGGCGATCACCCCGGCCGAGGGCGTCGACACCGACAGTGTCGCCATCTGTCGCGGAATCCGCGCGGTGGCCCGAGGCCGGCTCATCGAACGACTGGGCACGGTCGACCCGGCGACGATGCGCGATATCGAACGGGCCGTGGCCCTGATCTTGGGCATCAACGCGACCGACTGACCTCAGCGGCGCTTGGCCGCCCGCAGCCCGACCCAGAACCGGGCAGCCTCGGCGATTGACTCCTCGACCGGCCGGGGCTGCCACCGGAGTTCACGCACGGCCTTGGAGTGGTCGACGGGCGCCTCGGCGCGCATCAGCCGCAGCGCGTTGAGGTTGAGGCGCTCGTCGGTGCCGCGTAGCCGGGCCTTGGCACTGCCGAGGGCGGCCATCGCGTAGGCCATCGGCAACGGGACGGTCCGCGTCGGCGCCGGCACCCCGGCGGCCTCAGCCGCGATCCGCACCACCTCGGCATTGCTGATCATCTTCTCCGAGATCAGATAACGCTCACCGATACGTCCATGTTCGGCGGCGAGGATCATTGCGGCGGCCGCATCCTCAACACCCACCGCTTCGAGTTCGATACCGCCCAGCACGAACGGCAGCTTGCCGAAGGCCGCTCCGGCGATGATCGCGCCGTGCGGGGTACGGCCCCAGTCTCGGGGCCCGTAGGTGGTGGACACACACATCGCGACCGCGGGCAGCACGCCGTCGCGGGCGGATGAAAGCACCATGTTCTCGGCCTGCACGCGGGAACGGACATAAGCGGTAAGGCGCCGCTCGTCGGTAATGACATCGGTCTCACTGGCGCGGCGGCCGCGGCGGCGATCCACGGTGGCGTAGGTGCTGGTGAAGATAAACCGTTGCAGACCAACATCTTTGGCGACATCGAGAACGTTGCGGGTGCCCTCGACATTGGTGTGGAACAGCGGCGCGGGGTCGGAGAGCCAGCCGCGGGCATCAACCACGCAGTAGTAGACGTCGTCGCATCCGGTCATGGCCGCGCGCAGAGTGTCGTTGTCCCAGATGTCGCCGACGAATCGCTCGGTGGCCAGGTCGTCGATGCCGATGGTGGTGGCGCCCTCGCGCACCATCACCCGTACGTCGTGGCCGGCGACGACCAGTTGCCGCGCGACATGCGAGCCGAGATATCCGTTGGCGCCGATAACGAGCGTGCTCACCGGGCGGCGCTGCGCATCCAGGCCGCGGCGTCGTCATCGAGGGTGCCGAGTACCTGGGCCTTGCGACACCACTTCATACCCGCCTTCAGGAAGCGCATCGGGTTGTAGATGTCCTCCTGTCGGCTCCACAGCCCGTCGCCGGCATAGGTGATGATCGAGATGTTGGTGGCGCTGAATATCGTGCCGTCGCCCGGATCGCGCATCGGGTTGTCCAGTTCGATGATCACCCGGCCGGTGGATTCGTCGATCACCGACCACAGCGACGGGAACGCCGTCATATGACTGCCGGGGAAGGTGGTCATAGTCCGATAGATCCAGTCCCGCACCTGTTCGCGGCCCTTCATCGTGCCCATGGCGTGTTCGATGTAGTCCACGTCGGGCGTGTAGTGCGACACCCAGGCGTCCCAGTCCCGGGTGTCGGCGGCCTGGGCGACGGTGGCCTCGAAGGTCGCGAAGGCGTCGGTCAATTCGGCGCGGGAGAACCGTGGTGGCGTCACCGAACCAAACTAGAACACGTCCTTTCCTCCAAGGGTGGGACTGCGCCACAATGGGGACATGACTGAAACCAAGAGGGCGATCCTGGCCGGCGGCTGCTTCTGGGGCATGCAGGACCTGATCCGCCGCCAGCCCGGTGTGGTCTCGACCCGGGTGGGCTACACCGGCGGC
Source organism: Mycolicibacterium sp. (assembly GCF_016462945.1). GTDB lineage: Bacteria > Actinomycetota > Actinomycetes > Mycobacteriales > Mycobacteriaceae > Mycobacterium. The sequence continues at coordinate 6,037 of NZ_JAEMSG010000097.1, forward strand.
CAGAACGATCAGCCCACCTACCGCAACCACCCCGGGCATGCCGAGGCGATCGAGATCATCTACGACCCGGCCGCGACCGACTACCGGGCGCTGCTGGAGTTCTTCTTTCAGATTCACGACCCGTCGACCAAGGACCGCCAAGGCAACGACACCGGCACCAGTTACCGCTCGGCGATCTTCTACCTCGACGAGGAGCAGAAGGCCGTCGCCGTCGACACCATCGCCGATGTGGACGCCTCCGGGCTGTGGCCGGGCAAAGTCGTCACCGAGGTCACCCCGGCCCCGCAATTCTGGGATGCCGAGCCCGAGCACCAGGACTACCTGCTGCACTATCCCAACGGCTACACCTGCCACTATCCGCGGCCGGGCTGGACTCTGCCCAAGCGCGCACAGGTGTAGCTCCCGGGCCGGATCGCGGTTTCGGCAGCCGGGCGCTGGCAAACCCGACCTGGGCGTTGCCCGCCTGATCGCTCCAGCTAGGCTGAGCGGCATCTGTTTCCAGGCTTGAGGAGAGAACAATGCGTGTCGTCGCGTTCGCGCCATCGTTGAGTGCGGTCGAGGAAGACGCCGGCGGGGTCAACATCAAGGGCTTCCCGATGACCAGTTGCTACGTGGAAAGCTTCCCCGCCCAGATCACCGTCCCGATGGTGATCGCGGTGTGTGCCCTCGGCGGCGGCGACTACGACCCGGTGAAGGTGATAGTCGCCAACTCGCCGGATGAGGAGCGCGTGGGCAGCCTAGAGTTCGGCTGGCACTGGCATGACAACCCCCCCACCCCGGTCAAGTTCCGGGTCTTCACCCAGTACCTGCCCATGCGGGCCGAGGCGCCCGGGGTCTACATGATCGGTCTCTACGACAGCCTGGACGATACCGAGAGCGACATCATGTTCCCGCTGCCGGTGTTGAAGCGGAACCCGCTTCTGCAACCCCGAAACGATTAGAACGCCCCGAGGAGTAGTCCCGTCATGACCGACAGCCCGCGCGCCGATGTAGTGGCCCAGCAGTACGAGAAATGGACCTACCCGGAGCCGATCCAAAACCTCGAGACCTGGGTGGCCGACAACTGGCAGTGGTTCGACCCCAGCCACGCCCACCGGCTCCTCTGGCCGGACCGGCCCTACCGGGCCGACCTGGACATCCTGATCGCCGGCTGTGGCACCAATCAGGCCGCGCAGATCGCCTACACCAACCCCGCCGCAAAGGTGGTCGCGGTGGATGTCAGCCAGCCGTCGCTGGACCACGAGAAGTTCCTCAAGGACAAGTACGCCCTGAAAAACCTTGAGCTGCGCCTACTTCCGATCGAGGAGGTGCCGAGCCTGGATCAGAAGTTCGACCTCATCATGTCGACCGGTGTGCTGCACCATATGGAGGACCCGAAGGCCGGGATGAAGGCCCTCGGTGAGGTGCTGCGCCCTGACGGTGTGGCGGCGATCATGCTGTACGCCCGCTACGGACGCACCGGGGTGGAGTGGATGCAGGCGGTGTTCCGCGAGATGGGTCTGCACCAGGACGAGGAGTCCCTGCAGATGGTCAAGGCGGCCATCGCCTCGCTGGGCGACGCCCATCCGGTGAAGGGTTACATCGCGATCGCACCGGATCTGCAGTTCGATGCCGGTGTGGTCGATACCTTCCTGCACGGCCGCGACCGCAGCTACACCGTGGATGACTGCCTGGAACTCGTCGAGGCCGGCGGGTTGGTGTTCCAGGACTGGTTCCAGAAGTCGCCCTATTACCCGTCGACGCTGACCGAGCCGGGTAACGAGTTCTACGCGGCGGTCAACCAACTGCCGCCCGAGAAAATGTGGGCGGTGATGGAACGGGTCAAGACGCTCAACGCCTGCCACTTCTTCCTCGCCACGCACCCGGATCGGCCCAAGGCCAGTTACCGCATCGACTTCGCGGCTTCCAATGCCTTGGACTCGGTGCCGTTGTTCCGGCTTCGCGCCGGTGTCAGCGGTCAGGAAGTCTTCCGGCCGGGCTGGAGCATCCGGCTGGATCCGACGCATCTGGCCTTCATGCAGCATGTCGACGGGGAACGCTCGATCCGCGAGATCGCCGCGCGGGTGGCCCAGAGCGGGGTGCTGGCCAACGCCGATCAGGCCGAACTCGAATACATCGCTCTGGAGCTGTTCGAGGGCCTGTGGCGAAACGACTTCATCGCCGTCGACCTGAGCGGCGCGACGGACTGACCCGAGGGGTGCCACTTCCATGACCGAGAGCCCGCGCGACGATGTGGTGGCCCAGCAGTACGAGAAGTGGACCTACCCGGAGCCCGTCCAGAATCTAGAAACCTGGGCGGCCAACAGCTGGCAGTGGTTCGACCCCAGCCATGCGCACCGCGTGCTCTGGCCGGATCGGCCACACCAGGCCGATATCGACATTCTCATCGCCGGCTGCGGTACCAACCAGGCCGCGCAGATCGCGTACATGAACCGGGCGGCCAAGGTGGTGGCGATTGATGTCAGTCAGCCCTCGCTGGACCACGAGAAGTTCCTCAAGGACAAGTACGCGCTGAAGAACCTTGAACTGCATCTGCTGCCGATCGAGGAGGTTCCCGGCCTCAACCAGAGTTTCGACCTGGTGATGTCGACCGGCGTGCTACACCACATGGATGATACGAAGGCCGGCATGAAGGCGCTGGCGGACGTGCTGCGCCCCGACGGAGTGGCGGCGCTCATGCTCTACGCGCGTTACGGGCGCACCGGGGTGGAGTTGATGCAGGCCGTGTTCCGCGACATGGGTCTCAAGCAGGACGAGGAATCACTGCAGATGGTCAAGGCGGCGATTGCCTCGCTCGCTGACACCCATCCGGTGAAGAGCTACATCGCGATCGCCCCGGATCTGAACTTCGACGCCGGCGTGGTGGACACCTTCCTGCATGGCCGCGATAAGAGCTTCACCGTCGACGACTGCCTGGAATTGGTGACCTCGGCGGGCCTGGTCTTTCAGGACTGGTTCCTGAAGTCGCCGTACTACCCGCCGATGTTGACCGAACCCGGTAACGAGTTTTACGCCGCGGTCGCCCAGTTGTCGGCGAAGAAAATCTGGTCGGTCATGGAGCGCGTCAACACCCTCAACGGCTGCCACTTCTTCCTGGCCACCCACGCGGACCGGCCGACGAGCAGCTACCGAATCGACTTCTCGGCGCCCAATGCGCTGGACTACGTGCCGTTGTTCCGGTTGCGCGCCGGCATCAGCGGCCAGGACGTCTACCGCCACGACTGGACCGTGCGGCTGGACCCCACGCACCTGGCCTTCGCTCAGTACATCAACGGCGAGCTGTCGATCCGGGAGATCGCGCAGAAAGTGGCCCAGAGCGGACTCGTCAGCGCCGACCAGTCCGAGTTGGAGTTGATCGCGCTGGAGTTGTTTGAGGGTCTGTGGCGGTTCGACTTCATCGCCATCGACCTCGGCGGCTAGTCACTGATCGCGCCTAGAGGCACTTCCCGCTACAGAGAAATCGGCCCCCTCCCGAAGGAGGGGGCCGATTTCTTGTCCAACTGGCCGCGGTTAAGTGGCCGCGCCGGTTGCACCGTTGGTAGCCGATCCACCGCCGATAGCCTGCGCGATGCCACCGATGCCACCGGTAGCACCCGCACCAGCGGCCTTGGCGCCGCCGTCGCCACCTGTACCACCGGTAGCGCCAGCGGCGGTTCCGCTGTTTACCAGAGCGGTGCCGCCGGCACCGCCGATTCCAGCCGCGGCTGCACTACCGGCACCACCGACACCACCGTCGCCGCCTTGAGCGGTTGTGACGCCCGGGCTTGTCGCGGAGGCCGAGCCACCGGCACCACCGGTGCCGGCGTCACCACCCACCGCCGAACCAGCGGCACCACCGACGCCACCATCACCACCGATCGCGGTCGTGGCAGCAGCGCCCGAGGACGTTGCTGCGCCACCGACACCGCCGGTTCCACCCTTACTGGTCGTGCCACCACCGTTACCACCAGCGCCACCGTTGCCGCCAACCGCGGTCGCACCAGTGGTGTTGACGCTGGCCGCACCACCGGCACCACCGACGCCGGACGTACCGGTCGTGGAGTTTTGACCACCGACACCGCCATTACCACCGGTCGCCGTGGCGGCCACACCTGTCAGGGTTGCAGCACCACCGGCGCCACCGGCGCCACCGTTACCGGTGCCTAGGGTGACAGCGCCACCGTTGCCACCGTTACCGCCCGTAGTGGTACCGGTACCGCCGACGCCACCGGCGCCACCGTTACCGCCCTGGCCGGCCGCGCCACCGTTGCCACCGTCGGAGCCCACACCGGCAGCGTTGGCGAACCCGGCGCCACCGGCGCCGCCGTTGCCACCGGTACCATTGGCCCCTGCCGTGCCGGCAGCTCCAGTGTTGCCTCCGGCGGCAGCACCCGCAGCGCCCAAGGCGCCACCAATGCCCTGGATTCCGCCCTGGCCACCGGCGCCACCGGCGCTACCGGCGACACCGGATGCGCCACCCGCACCGCCCGCGGAGCCATTACCAGCGGCACCACCGGTGCCACCGTTGCCGGCTGTGGTCGTGGCAGCAGCGCCGGCGCCACCGGCACCGGCCGCGCCACCGTCGCCACCGGCGCCGCCGATACCAGCGACGGAGCCGGCCTGGCCGACGACCAGCGCACCGCCGTTGGCCGCCGTACCGGCCGAGCCACCCGCACCACCGTTGGAGCCGTTACCGCCGACGCTGCCAGCGAAGGCTGCGATTGCGCCGCCGGCGGCGCCGGCACCGCCGGTACCGCCCTTACCGGCATTACCACCGCTACCGGCACCGGCGGCCAGGCCACCGTTACCG
>NZ_JAEMSG010000098.1 GCF_016462945.1 Mycolicibacterium sp.
CGACCAGTGTCACCTCACCACCCCTCTCGCATCACTGACGGATCGCGGTTTTCCGGACCCCGTCCCTGCGGACCCACGTCGACGGCGACCTCATCGTCGAGCAGGGGCTGCGGTATCCGGCGGCGCCACCGTCCGGTGCCTGGCACCGAGGCTCGGACGACCAGGGCCAGCAGGCCATCGAGCACCAATGCCAGAACCGTCACGAGCAGCGCCCCGACCAATGCGATGTGAAACTGGCGGACCTTGATGCCGTCGATGAGATACCGGCCCAGCCCACCGAGGCTGGCGTAGGCCGCCACGGTCGCGGTGGCCACCACCTGCAGCGTCGCGGTGCGCAGACCGCCGAGGATCAGCGGCGCCGCGTTGGGCACCTCCACCCGGGTCAGCACCTGCCAGTTGGTCATGCCCATGGACGTGGCCGCGTCGACGATCTTCGGATCGACGTTGGCGATCCCGGCATAGGTGCCGGCCAATAACGGCGGCACACCGAGCAGGGTAAGCGCGACCGTCGGCGGCAACAGGCCAAGCCCCCACAGCAGCACCCCGAGCAGCAGCACGCCGAGTGTCGGAAGTGCCCGCAGCGCGTTGACCGCGGTCACCACCAGGAAGGCACCGCGGCCGGTGTGGCCGATGATCATGCCGATGGGGATCGCGATCAACGCCGACACGGCGACCGCCACGGCGGTGTACTGCAGGTGCTCGAGGATCCGCGCACCCAGACCGGCGTTACCGGCCCAGTTGTCCGCGGTGAAGATATAGGCGAGAGCCTGCTGCAGGAAGTTCATGTCACCCGCACCCGCGCCCACGGTGTGATCAGCCGCCCGGCCAACAGGATCGCGACATCGATGAGCACCGCCAGCACGAAGATCGCGATGATGCCAGCGACGATCTGATCGCTCTTATCGGACTGATAGCCCTCGGTGAACCAGGTTCCCAGCCCGCCGATCCCGATCACCGAACCCACCGCGACCATCGAGATGTTGGTGACCGCGACCACCCGCAGGCCCGCGACGAGAACCGGAAGTGACAGCGGTAGTTCGATTTTCAGTAGCTGACCGAGTTTGGTGTAGCCGACCGCCTCGGCGGCGTCGCGAACCGCACCGGGCACGGCGTCGAGGGCCTCGGGCACCGCGCGCACCAGTAGCGCGGCGGTGTAGAGCGTCAGCGCGACGATCACGTTGGCCTCGTCGAGGATGCGGGTGGGGATGATCAGCGGCAACACGACAAATAATGCCAGCGACGGGATGGTGAAGATGATGCTTGCCGTGAATGTGGTGAAGCGGCGCAACGCGGTGTGCCGCCACACCAGTGAACCCAGCGGCACTGCGATCAGCAGACCCAGCACAATCGGGATCAGTGCCAGTCGCAGATGAATCAGCGTCAGCGCCCAGGCATTGTCGAGATGGGTCAGCAGATAGTGCACGCAGATCAGTCCGTCTCGGCCGGCGCGACCCGCCTCTGGGCATCGAGGGCCTCGATCACCTCGTCGGCGAGCACACCGCCGAGGACCGCTCCGGTGTCGTCGACGGCGACGCCGATTCCCGACGGTGAGGACAGAGCGGCGTCCAGTGCGGTGCGCAGCGTGCCATCGGCATGCAGCAGTGAGCCGCCGGCGGTCACGCTGTCGTACAAGGTGTTTCCATCGCGGTGCGCCTGCACGCCGTCCGCGTTGATCCAGCCGAAGGGTGTGCCGTCATCGCGGCAGATAAGACGCCAGTCACCCGGCGCCAGCTCCAGTGCGTCGATCTCCTGTTCGGAAACTGCTGAAAGGGGTTGCAGCTCAAGGCCGGTAGCGGTGAAGAACTGCAGCCCGCGGTATCCGCGGTCGTCCCCGATGAACTCGGAGACGAATTCGTTCGCGGGATTGGACAGCAGCCGGGCCGGTGCGTCGTACTGCTGCAGACCGCCGCCGCGCCCGAATACCGCCACGGCGTCGCCGAGTTTGACGGCCTCATCGATATCGTGGGTGACGAAGACGATGGTCTTGTGCAGCTCGCTCTGCAGACGCAGCATCTCGGCCTGCAACTCCTCGCGGACCACCGGGTCGACCGCGGAGAACGGCTCGTCCATCAGCAGGATCGGCGGGTCCGCGGCCAGTGCGCGGGCCACCCCGACCCGCTGCTGCTGACCGCCGGAGAGTTGCGCCGGATAACGCTGACCCAACTTGGGATCCAGGCCGACACGTTCGAGCAGACCGTAGGCGGCCTGGCGGGCCGCCCGCCGGGAAACTCCGGTGAGCACCGGTACGCATGCGACGTTGTCGATCACCCGCTGGTGCGGCATCAGACCGCCGCTTTGGATGACGTACCCGATTCCCAGTCGGAGCTTGACCGGATCGACCGTCGAGACGTCCCGCCCGTCGACGGTGACGGTCCCCGCGGTCGGTTCGACCATCCGGTTGATCATCCGCATCGAGGTGGTCTTGCCACATCCCGACGGCCCCACGAACACCGTGAGGGAGCCGGCGGGTACCTCTAGGGTGAGGCCGTCGACGGCCACCGTTCCATCGGGGTAACGCTTGGTGACATCGGTGAAGGTGATCATCGACTGCCGATTGGTGTATCGAAACCGTTGTCCTGCAACCAGGTTCGGGCCGCCTGATCCGGATCCACACCGGAGTTACCCGACACCGCCGCATTGAGCTGGGTCAGACCGGGCGTGGTCAGCTTCGCCGACACCGCATCGAGCACCGACTTGAGGGTTTCGGACATCTTCTGCGAGCTGACCAGCGGCACTACGTTGCCGGGCAGGAAGTTGTTTTTCGGATCGGTAAGCACCACGAACTTGTTCTGCGGGATCGCCGGTGAGGTGCTGAAGATGTTGGCCGCGGTGACGGTCCCGTTGACCAGCGACCGCACCGTGGCCGGGCCGCCTCCGTCGCTGATCGCGACGAAGTTGTCGGCAGAGATGTTCAGGCCGTAGTTGGCCTTCAGTCCGGCCAGCCCGACGGAGCGATTGAGGAACTCCGACGGCGCCCCGAACTTGACCTCGGCCGAATGCGGCGCGAGATCAGCGATGCTCACCAACTTCCACTTCGCGGCGGTCGCTTCGGTGACGGTGACCGTGTCGGTGTCATTGGCCGGTGCCGGCGTCAGGATCATCAAGTCGCCGGGCAGGGCCCGCAACAGCGCCAGTTCGACCTGATCGGGTTCAGTGACAGTGCTCTTGGGGTCGAAGTACTGCAGCAGGTTTCCGATGTACTCCGGGACGAGGTCAATGGAATGGTCGCGCAGCGCCGGGATATAGGTCTCCCGGCTGCCGATACCGAACTGACGTCCCACGGTGAACCCGTTGACCTCCAGGGCATGGGCGTAAATCTCAGCCACGATCTTGGACTCCGGGAAGTCAGCCGAGCCGACGACCACCGACTTGAGATCCCCCGACACCGTCCCGCCGCCCAGCGGATTGGAGCTGCCGCACCCGGCTGCGATCAGCGTGACCGCCAGTATCGCCGCGGTAAACCGGCCTCGCCGCCACCGTGGGCTCATCGGCATCCTGTTCCGCACCCGCCTGACATTAATCGCACTCAGGTGGAATTGACCCGCTCTTCTACATTGGCTGATACTGGCTACCGATGAGCCTGCTGAGGAATCCTCGGGTCTGGATCTACCTGCTGGTCGGTCTCGTTGCTGCCGGTCTGATCTGGTACGACCACTGGCGCAACTCCGACGCTCAGCGTCTTCAACGCTGTATCGACGCCTCCGTCAGTGAAATGAAGCAGAGCAATCCCGAGTTGTCCAAGTTCGACAATGCCGAGCCGATCTTCGCGGATGTTTCGCGGGGGAGTTGCAAAAAACAGTTAGGGATCACATGAGCGAGAAGGTCTGGTTCATCACCGGCGTATCCCGCGGCTTCGGCCGGCAGTGGGCGATCGCCGCACTGGAGCGCGGCGATAAGGTCGCCGCCACCGCGCGCGACACCGACACCCTGGCCGATCTGGTCGAGAGCTACGGGGCCGCGATCCTACCGATCGGGCTCGACGTCACCGACCGGTCGGCAGACTTCGCGGCGGTCAAGCGGGCGCACGACCACTTCGGGCGGCTGGACATTGTCGTCAACAACGCCGGCTACGGGCATTTCGGTTTCGTGGAGGAGCTGACCGAGCAGGAGGCCCGCGCACAGATCGAGACCAACGTCTTTGGCGCACTGTGGGTTACCCAGGCGGCTTTACCTTATCTGCGTGCTCAGCGCAGCGGACATATCATCCAGGTGTCCTCGATCGGCGGGATCACCGCGTTCCCGAACGTCGGGATGTACCACGCCTCGAAGTGGGCGCTGGAGGGGTTCTCCCAGTCGCTGGCCCAGGAAGTCGCGGCGTTCGGTGTGCACGTGACGCTGATCGAACCGGGATCGTTCGCCACCGACTGGGCTGGATCCTCCTCGACGCGGTCAGCCCCGCTGCCCGACTATCGCGAGGTGCACGAGGCGGCGGAACGGGTGCGCGCCCAGCGCATCTCCACACCCGGTGACCCCACCGCCTCCGCCTCGGCGATCCTGAAGGTGGTCGACGCACCCGACCCGCCGCTGCGGGTGTTCTTCGGGGAGCTTCCGTTGACGTTGGCCAAGGCGGACTATGAGAGCCGGCTCAAAACCTGGGAAGAGTGGCAGCCGGTCTCGGTGGAGGCGCAGGGCTAGTACGACCCGCTGCGCCAGGGTTGTAGCGTCGGGGCCATGGAATTAGGAATCTTCAGCACCGCTGTCAACGACGGAACCCTGGATGACATCGTCGCCGAGGCTGCCGCGGTCGAGCGCGACGGCTTTGCCGCGTTCTGGGTGCCCAATATCTTCGGCCATGATGCGCTGACTGTGCTGGCGGTAGTCGGTACGAAGGTGCCCCGCATCGAACTCGGCACCGCGGTGGTGCCGACATTCCCGCGCCATCCGCACGCGATGGCCCAGCAGGCCCATACCGTGGCGGCCGCGTCGGGAGGCCGGTTCACCCTCGGGATCGGTCTGAGCCACAAGATCGTCGTCGAGAACATGTTCGGGCTCAGTTACGACAAGCCGGTCCGTCACCTGCGCGAATACCTCAGTGTGCTGATGCCGTTATCGCGCAATCAGTTTGCCAATTTCGATGGCGAAATGTACAAGGTGCACGCGGCGATCAGCGCCAAGGGATCGGATGGTTTCAGTGTGGTGGTCGCCGCACTGGGCGAGCAGATGCTGCGCGTCACCGCGGCCATGGCGGACGGGACGCTGACCTGGTGCACGGGTCCGGTCACGCTCGCGAATCACATCGTCCCGACCATCACGAAGGCGGCCGACGAATTCAGTCGGCCAGCACCGCGGGTCATTGCGGCATTGCCGGTGTGCGTCACCGACGATCGGGCCGACGCGGCGGCGCGTGCCGCACAGACATTCGCGGCCTACGGTGGCCTGCCCAGCTATCGGGCAATGCTCGACCGCGAGGGAGTGGCGGGCCCGGCCGATATCGCGATCATCGGTTCGGCAGCCGAGGTGCAGGACCGCGTCGGCGCACTCGCCGGGATCGGCGTCACCGACTTCGCCGCAGTGGAGTTCGGTGCGACGCCCGACGAGGTCCGCAATACCCGCGAGGCTCTGAAAGGCCTGTTGGGCGGTAAGTAGCTAGTCCCTCTTGCGACCGGGTCGGGGCGGGGGCGGCGGCGTTGCCTTGGTGGCCGGCTCGAACTTGCCGCCCTTCTTGGGGTCGTACCCGCCCGCTTTGCCTGGATTCTGCTCAGTCATATCCGTGCCTCCCGTTAGTCCCTCGTTCTCAACGTCCTGGCCTCAACGTACTCCCTGAAAAGTCACGCCGTCAGTCGTTGAATCGCTTGATATGTGCCATGAGGCGTTCCATCAGACCGTCAGGAAGCTCGATGGCCAGGTTCACGTCATCGAGCGCGATCACGTCACCCCCGCTCGTGTATGGCAGCAGGTCCTGGGCTTCACCGATGCGTGCGCACATGGTTGTGATGAATTGCTGGTAGCCCACCAACGGGCACAGGGTGAAGGCAGCCATATCCTGGACGAAGACGAATGCCTCGGAGTCCACCGGGGTCTGAAGGCAATTCTCGGCATGGCCCAGCAGTGCATGGTGATAATCCATCAAACGTGTGGCGACGCTGATGATCGCGTCGGAATCCGCGCCCCCCTCGCCGACGCCACCGCCGAAGGCTCCCTTGAACGCAGGGCTGAGCATGAACTGCTCCAACTGCCGGACGAGGTCGGCAATCGCGTTCATCGCCTCGAACGCCATCACGGAATAGGCGTTGCCGGAGAGCGGGAGCGTCCCTCCCCGAGGCTGGTAGCCCGACACCACGGCGCGCAGCCGGGTCCGGACGGCGTTTCGGCGCTGCACCAACACGGAGGTGAACGTCGCCCACGGCCACGCACGGGGTTTGTCGGCGATGAGGCCGGCCAACGACTCCTCGGTGGTCGCGACCGTTGCGACCGTCGCCGCCTTCTCATCCGGGGGCAGCAGGCGTTGAGGTGTGGGGTCGATGGGGCGGGCCATCGCCTCGGCCTGCGTGCGCAAGTGGTGCGTCCACGGCCACGGTTCGAGTTCGGACGTCGTCTTCACCCGTGCCGAGTACACAGCCCAACCGATGCCGCACAGCACTCCGACACTTGCGAGGCCCAGTAACCACGACCCATTGGCCATCGGATCCCCCTGTCATCCATCCGGTCGTGTCACGAGGCTATCGGCGGCCACCGACAGGTGCCGTGAGTCGGAACTCAGTCGAAGAGGCCGACCTAATCCGCCGGCTGCTGCGCGACGATATCGGCGCCGTGCGGAACGTAGTGCGCCAGCTCGATCTGCTTCTCGCCGCTCCAGCGGTAGGCGACCAGGGTGCCGCCGCGGACCGCACTGAAATCGACACACGCGGTGTGCGCGGTCCAGTCCAGCTGATGTTCGGGAACACCCTCGCGCCAGTAGTGGCCGTAGAAGACGGGGACTGCGTCGTGATAGGAGAAGTGTTGTTCGTCGGGGTTGACTTCGAAGTTGTCGACATCGGGGTAGGGGCCGCCGCCTTCGGCGGGGAAGGTGCTCAACTCGGCCAATTCCTTGAGCCGAGTGGCGTTTTCGTGCCACCAGCGGAGCCGGGCCTTGTCGCGGGGATGATCTTCCTTGTCGAGGAAGCGGGGCAGCCCGCGATCGACCAGGCTGATCTCGGGGCCTTTGAGCAGAATCTCCACCGCGTTGTAGAGATCACTCTTCCTATCGGTGGCCGCAATCAGTTGTTTGACGGTGGTGAACCGGTCACCACCCAGCTCGGCGTTAACGACCTGCATTGACGGGTCATGCCAGCAGGCGTGCACCACGCGCAGTTCGTAGAGGTCAAGCCAGAGCGGCAGCGTCCAGAACCACGCGAGGTAGTGCTGTTTCTCGGCATCGCTGAGCTGATCCAGGAATGCCCGGTGTTGTTTGTTGTTCCGGGCGTTGTGTTCTCGGAGGAATTTGCCGCTGCCCGCGGGATGCTCGATGGAGTACGCGATGGCGTTGAACTCGTGGTTGCCCATGACGATCTGGGCGGAGCCGGCGTCGACCATCGCCTTGACCAGCTGCAGGGTCCGCAGTTGTTCTGTGCCGCGGTCGACGAGGTCGCCGACGAAGACGGCGGTGCGTTCGGAATGGGTGTAGGCGCCGGTGTCGGGGTCGACGCGGTAGTCGAGGCTTTCCAGCCGCTCCTGGAGAAGAGTCGCCATGCCGTGGACGTCGCCGATGATGTCGTATCCCCTCATGACCTCATGGTGTCACGCGGGTGCGACAGGAAATCACCAGTTCAATCAGCATTGCGACACGGTCACGGATGGATACCCATTCACATCTCGGAAGTCACATAAGCCCCATACGCCCCTAATGTCACACCGGACAGCAATCGCTGTCGTCGTCAACGAAGGGGCGCATTGTGTCGCGAAGGCTGGAGCATGCCTCGTCGTGGATGGCGTGGGCACTCGTCCCCGTCCTGTGCGCGGGATTGACCGCACCGACCGCCGCCGCTGAAGGGTGTTCGGGTGCGGCCGCGCAAGCCCAACCGCTGCCGGGCCAGGACGTCCAGATCCCCAGCCCCGGCAAGATCGCGCCGTTGAGCCGGCCGATCGGCCACAAGCCCGTCGGCGCCAATGACAAGGCGCCGCTGCCCAATCTCGGCCAGATCCTGGCCTCGGTGCTCAAGCCCACCTCGGCCGCTGTCCAGCAGCAGGGCGCGGTGCCCCCGGTGCCGGTGCCCAAACCCAATGCCGCAGCCGCCACGGCTCCGGTTGTCGCGTTGCCCGCGCCGACGGTCGCTGTCGCCGCGCCCGCAGACCTGCCGCCGGGCACCTCCGTCGTCGGCTGGGTCACCGGACCGGACAGCCCGAACAAGACCGTGGCGAACTTCGCCGTCACCGGCACCGACCTCGGGATCATGTGGGACAACGGCGATCCCGCCAACTCTCAGGTGCTGATGGCCTTCGGTGACACGAAGGGTTTCTGCCAGATCCCCGGCGAGCAGTGGCGCTACAACGTGCTGATGCGTTCCTCCGACCGCACTCTGGCCAACACCGTGGCCGTCGGGGACGGTGCCGTCGGCAACCGCTACTCCGGAGCGCCGGTGTGGCGTCCGGGTATCGCCAAGCAGATCGTCAACACCATCAACGCCGCCCCTGAGGAGACCGGCATCATCCCCACGGCCGGTGTCGGGTTCGGCGGAAAGCAGTTCCTCAACTTCATGTCCATCAAGACTTGGGACGGCGACGGCACCTGGACCACCAACTACTCCGCTCTGGCCGTCTCGTCGGACAACGGCGAGACCTGGGGTGTGTACCCGGGCACCATTCGCAAACCGGAAGCCGGTAACGAGAAGTTCCAGATGGGCGCATTCCTCAAGCCCGGGCCGGGGGATCCGTACCTCTACACCTACGGGACTCCCGGCGGCAGAAGCGGTTCGGCGTATGTGGCGCGGGTGTTGCCGGCGGTGGTGCCGGACCTGACCAAGTACGAGTACTGGAGTTCGGATGCAGGCGCGTGGGTGCCGGCCAACCCGGCTGTGGCCACCCCGGTGATCCCCGGGCCGGTCGGTGAGATGTCGGCGCAATACAACACCTATCTCAAGCAGTACGTGGCGCTGTACACCAACCGCGCCAACGACGTGGTGATGCGCACCGCACCCGCACCGCAGGGTCCGTGGGGACCTGAGCAGATGCTGGTGTCGTCGCTGTTCACCCCGGGCGGGGTGTACGCGCCGTTCCTGCACCCGTGGTCCAACGGCAAGGATCTGTACTACAACCTGTCGCTGTGGTCGGCGTACAACGTGATGCTCATGCACACGGTGCTGCCCTGAGTGCTGCACCCCGGACGCTGAGGCCGGATAGGGTGCGCAGATGAGGTCGTGGCGGTTGTGCATGGTGGTCGGGCTCAGCGGTATGGCGATCGTTGCCACAGCCGTTGCCGCGCACGCGGATGACACCGTCCCGCCCGCCGATGATCTGAGCAGTTTTCCGTTGGCCTCGGGCAACTACTTTGGTTCGGGGTCGTCCTACGGCTGGGTCTTTTTCACCACACCCGACGGGCGGTCGTGCGGTATCTCACCCAACGGCGGCGGGGTTGGCTGTGACGCGGTGCCCTTAGATGCTCCGGCGGGTTCCAACCAGACCGTCGCCGACGCCGCCGATCCCGCTCACTACCGTTACGCCGAAACCCCGATCTTCACTCCCGGCGCGCCGATGCTCCCCGCCGGTGAGCGGGTGCAGACCATGGGTGGCGTCTGCGCGGTCGACCTACAGGGTGCGGTGCACTGCGCGACGCAGGGCAACCACGGATTCATCCTGTCCGCCGACACCGGCGTGCTCTGGTAATCGTTCGGCTGCGCGGACTGATGTCCAGTTCACAGCTCTAACGCACGGCGCAGTCCCTGGTCGACCTCGTGCATCAGACTCGGCGAAAGCCCGCCGACACGATCAGTGAGATCCGCCTTGTTCAGCGTCACGAGTGCGGTGACGTTGACCACCGAATCGCGCGGAAGCCCGGTGGCGGTCGTCGGCAGGAACACATTGCCCGGCATCGCGGCCAGCGTGGTGTTGGAGGTGATCACGACGGCCACCACCGTGGCCAGTCTGCTGGCGTTGTACGGATCGGACTGCACAACCAGGACCGGGCGCCGCTTGGCCGGACGACTACCGGAGGCGGCGCCCAGATCGGCCCAGTGGATCTCGCCGCGGGTGATCACCAGTCATCGTCGATGGTGCCGGCCACTCTCCGCCCGACCGCGACCGCAGCCTGCTGCGACTCGTCCGGGGAATCGATGGCCTTGAGGGCAGTATCGATCTGGTCAGTCAATGACTCGGCGTCCAGTTCGTCCAGGTACCGCTGGGCGGCTCGAGCGAAAAACTCTGATCGGCTCATTCCCAAAGCGACGGCACGTCGGCACACCCGGTCGAACGTCTCATCCGGTACCGAAATCGCTGTCTTCACCACGTGAGTATAACCGGGTATGACCGGCACTGTCGGCGCGTTCCGCACGGGTTTTATCCCGGCACTGGGCCGCGGATGCCGAACACGGTTGCCGGCGTCGGCCGTGACCCCACCCGCGATCCCACGGCCAGTGCCGAAAGTGGTCAGTCAGGCCGACCGTGTAAGCGAACGGCCGGTCCTCGTCCTCGACATAGTGAACGGCCCACTGGTGGCCGTCGATGATCTCCCGCAAGACGTCGAGGTAATCGTCGGTGGTGCGGTGGGGGTTGTCGCACTGCCAGCACATGGCCTGCTCCCTATCTGTAGTGGTTGCGAACTGTCGTGGTTGCAAACAAGCCTGCACCTGCCCACTGACAGCTGCCGAAGTGCGAACCGGCCCCCGGGCGCCTCGGCGTC
>NZ_JAEMSG010000099.1 GCF_016462945.1 Mycolicibacterium sp.
TCACCGGGTCGACGGCCACCGGTCGCAAGGTCGCGGTGGCCTGCGCGGAGCGACTGATTCCGTGCAGCCTCGAGTTGGGCGGCAAAGACCCGGCGATCGTGCTTGCCGACGCCGATCTCGAGCGCGCCGCCAACGGAATCGCCTGGGGCGGGATGTTCAACTCCGGCCAGGTGTGCATCTCCGTGGAGCGGGTCTTCGTTGAGGCCCCGGTCTATGACGAGTTCGTCGCGAAGCTGGCCGATAAGGTCCGCGCCGTCGCGCAGGGTCAGGAGTCGAACTCCGGTTACAGCTATGACACCGGCGCGATGGCCACCGCCGCACAACGCGATATCGTCGACCGGCACGTCCGCGAGGCAACCGCCGCCGGGGCGCGGGTGGTCGCCGGTGGCAAGCCCACCGGGGTCGGTACCTTCTTCGAGCCCACCCTGATCGTCGATGCCGATCCGAGCATGAGCTGCATGGCCGAGGAGACCTTCGGTCCCACCCTGCCGGTGGTCAAGGTGGCCGACGAGGAAGAGGCCATCCGGCTGGCCAACGATTCCGTCTACGGGCTGTCGGCCACGGTGTGGACCGGCGACAACGCCCGCGGTGAGAAGGTGGCCCGCCG
Source organism: Mycolicibacterium sp. (assembly GCF_016462945.1). Taxonomy (GTDB): domain Bacteria; phylum Actinomycetota; class Actinomycetes; order Mycobacteriales; family Mycobacteriaceae; genus Mycobacterium. The sequence continues at coordinate 608 of NZ_JAEMSG010000099.1, forward strand.
CCTGGACTGTGGTGCGGTCAACGTCAACGACGCGCTGACCAACGTGTTCTGCCCCGGGCTGCCGATGGGTGGCTGGAAAGACTCAGGTATCGGCTATCGCGGTGGCGGTGCGGCCGGACTGATCAAGTTCTGCCGCCAGCAGGCCATCACCGCTCCGCGGCTGCCCACCCAGAAGTCCGAGATGCTGTGGTACTCGTCGTCGCGCAGGCAGGGACGTTTCGCGCTGGCGGCCATGCGTGCCTTCGCCGGACACGGCTGGCGCCGGATCGGCCGCAAGGGCTGATTCGGATCTCCCGCGGACTAGGCCTGCTTGTATCCGGGCGGGTTGGCGCCGTCCACCCAGAAATCGACGCCGAGGTCCGATCCCGGGATGCAGTCATAGACCGACAGGTCGGTGACACCGGACTCGAGCAGTACGTCCTCGCACAGCAGTGTGTGTCCGGTGTAGTCCGCCGGTCGGCTCAGTATCGCGTAGGCGGAGTCGGAGTACACCTCCGGCTTACGCGAGCGTTTCATGGATTCGTCGCCGCCGAGCAGGTTCTGCACCGCTGCGGTGGCGACCATGGTGCGCGGCCACAGGGTGTTCGAGGCGATACCGTGGGCACGCATCTCCTCGGCAATCCCCAACGCGCACAACGTCATCCCGTACTTGGCCATCATGTACGGCGTCGGCGTCAGCCACTTCGGCTCCATCCGGATCGGCGGCGACAGGGTGAGAATATGCGGGTTCGCGCGCCCCTTCATGTGGGGAATGCAGGCCTGTGACACCGCATAGGTGCCGCGGATCTGGATACCGTTCATCAGATCAAAGCGCTTGAGCGGCACCTCTTCGATACCGCCGAGGTTGATCGCCGAGGCATTATTGACGCAGATGTCGATACCGCCGAACTGCGCGACGCATGCCGCCACCGCGGCGGCCACCGAGTCGCCATCGCGGACGTCACCGACGATCGGCAGGGCGTGGCCGCCGGCCTCCTCGATCTCCTTCGCCGCCGTGTAGATGGTGCCGGGCAGCTTGGGGTGCGGCTCGGTGGTTTTGGCCACCAGCGCGATATTGGCGCCGTCGGCGGCCACCCGCTTGGCGATGGCCAGGCCGATGCCGCGGCTGGCGCCGGAGATGAACATGGTCTTGCCGGAGAAAGTTGCCATGCGCGAAATATTACGGGTGCGGCTCTGGGGGCGGCTCCGGGGGCGGGAAATATTGCCGCTGTCCCGGTCGTTATGGGCAACAGAGACCGTCGGAGAGTGAAGGGAGCGCCCGGTGTCAGTGGCCCTGGTGTCGGTAGCCCTGTGCCCGATGTGGGACTCTACGACGGTGACTGACATCGACGTCGTCTCCAAGGAGTCCGACGCTGAACTGACCGCGCGGTTCGAGCGCGACGCGATCCCGATCATGGACCAGCTGTACGGCGGCGCTATGCGGATGACCCGCAATCCCGCCGACGCCGAAGACCTCCTGCAGGAGACCATGGTCAAGGCCTATGCCGGGTTCCGGTCGTTTCGCGACGGCACCAACCTCAAAGCCTGGCTATATCGCATCATGACCAACACCTATATCAACACCTATCGCAAAAAGCAGCGCTCGCCGGCGGAGTACCCCACCGAGGAGATCCACGACTGGCAGCTGGCGGCACAGGCCGAGCACACCTCGACCGGATTGCGTTCCGCGGAGGTTGAAGCCCTCGAGTTGCTTCCGGACAGTGAAATCAAAGAAGCACTGCAGACGTTGCCGGAAGACTTCCGGCTCGCGGTGTATCTCGCCGACGTCGAGGGCATGCCGTACAAGGAGATCGCCGACATCATGGAAACCCCGATCGGGACCGTGATGTCCCGCCTGCACCGGGGCCGCCGCCAGTTGCGCACGCTCCTGGCAGACGTCGCCAAGGAACGCGGGCTCTTGCGCGGTCAGCAGTCGGCCGAGGAGGTGTCGTGATGAGCGCCGACGGCCACGAGACCGGTCATGCCGATTGCGCGGTGGTGATCGCCGAGGTGTGGACGCTGCTCGACGGGGAATGCACTGCTGAGACCCGCGACCGGTTGCAACGACACCTCGATGAGTGCCCGGCCTGTTTTCGGCACTACGGGATCGAGCAACGTATCAAGGCGGTCATCGCCACCCGATGCAGTGGCGAGAAGGCCCCCGGGCATCTCGTCGAGCGGGTGCGGCTGGAGATCAGCCGCACGACAATAATTCGCTACGACTAGCTCAGGCGTTGGGCCGATTGCCGTGGTTGGCCTTGCTGTGCTTACGGTCGCGCTTCTTGCGGCCACGCTTGGCCATGGTGTACCTCCACGTTGTTATCAGCTGACCGTCGGCCTCAAATGGGGTTTCCCGGGCGAGACGCTTTGGTCAAGTGTCTCACGTGCCCTGACCCGCTGGAACCCCGGTGGTGTGGTTCGATAGGCCTATGGCTGAGGACGTCCGCGCTGAGATCGTGGCCAGTGTGCTGGAGGTCGTGGTCAGCAAGGGCGATCGGATCGGCGCCGGCGACATTCTCGTTCTGCTGGAGTCGATGAAGATGGAGATACCGGTGCTCGCGGAGGTCGGCGGCACCGTCACCGAGGTCAGCGTCGCGGTGGGTGACGTGATCCAGGCCGGTGACCTCATCGCCGTGATCGACTGAACTCGCCTCTGCGGAGCTGATCCATGTCAACCCTCGGTGACCTGCTCGCCGAGCACACCGTCCTTCCCGGCGCCGCCGTGGACCATCTGCATGCCGTGGTCGGCGAGTGGCAATTGCTGGCCGATTTGTCCTTCGGCGACTACCTGATGTGGGTTCGCCGCGATGACGGCACGGTGGTCTGCGTTGCGCAGTGCCGCCCCACCACCGCCTCAACACTGTTGATCACCGATGCCGTCGGCACCGAGGTGGCCGAGGAGGGTCTGCTGGGTGCGGTATCGGTGCGCTACCGCGGCGATGTGGTGGCACTGCTGACCCACCAGACCGCGCGCGACGCCCGCCGGCCCTCGTCGCGACTCGAGAAGGCCTACCTGGACTGCGCTAGTCACCTGCGGCACATGCTGTCGGAGGGCACCTTCCCCAACGTCAGCGACCTGGCCATGTCGCGGTCGAGTCCGCGCGTCGGCGACGGCTTCATCCGGCTCGATGGCGAGGGCGTGGTGACCTACGCCAGCCCCAACGCGGTGTCGGCCTATCACCGCATGGGCCTGACCTCGGAATTGGAGGGCCACAACCTGGTTTCGATCACTCGGCCGCTGATCTCCGATGTGTTCGAGGCCCGGGAGCTCGCCACCCACGTCGCAGAATCCTTGTCCGGCGGATCCGGCATGCGCCTTGAGGTCGACGCCGGCGGTGCGGCCGTGCTGCTGCGCACTCTGCCGTTGGTGGCGCGCGGCGCCACGGCGGGTGCGGCCGTGCTGATCCGCGACGTCACCGAGGTCAAGCGACGCGACCGGGCGCTGCTGTCGAAGGATGCGACGATCCGCGAGATTCATCATCGGGTGAAGAACAACCTGCAGACGGTGGCGGCGCTATTGCGACTGCAGGCGCGCCGCACCCATAACGCCGAGGGCCGTGAGGCGCTGATCGAGTCGGTGCGACGGGTGGCCGCCATCGCCCAGGTGCACGAGGCGTTGTCGATGTCGGTCGACGAGGAGGTCAATCTCGACGAGGTGATCGACCGGATCCTGCCGATCATGAATGACGTCGCCCGGGTGGATACCCCGATCCGCATCCAACGCGAAGGCTCCATGGGGGTCCTCGACGCCGACCGCGCCACCGCTCTGGTCATGGTGGTCACCGAGTTGGTACAGAACGCCATCGAGCACGCCTTCGATCCGGCGGACCGACGGGGACGCGTCGTGATCAAAGCTGATCGCTCGGCCCGTTGGCTCGACATCGTCGTCGGTGATGACGGACGCGGCCTGCCGGAGGGGTTCAATGTCGAGACATCAGACCGATTGGGCCTGCAAATTGTGCGGACGTTGATGTCGGCCGAACTCGATGGCTCGCTGGAGATGCGCCCACGCGCCGGCGGGGGCACCGATGTTGTGGTCCGCGTGCCGATCGGGCGGCGTGCCGGCCGGGGAACGCTCAACTAGCCGAAAAAGACTGCGGCCCCGAGCAGTGCCGGGGCCGCAGTGGTGAACCGTGGAAACTCAGACGCCGGTGCGGGCCCTGGTACGTGCGTTGCGGCGCTTGAGAGCGCGACGCTCGTCCTCGCTCATCGCGCCCCACACCCCGGCATCCTGCCCGGAGTCCAACGCCCAGGTCAGGCACTCGGCCGTCACCGGGCACCGGTTGCAGACGAGCTTCGCGTCAGCGATCTGGGCCAAGGCCGGTCCGCTGTTCCCTACCGGGAAGAACAGTTCCGGATCCTCGTCGCGACAGACCGCATTATGGCGCCAATCCATTTTTCGCTACTCCTTACCGTTTTCGGTGTGTGCGGCAGGCTACGGGGTTCCCCCCGTTGCTCCTAGGCCGTTAACGCGTGCACACACAAATGTTGTTGCACTGTTACATCCGATGGTTCCACAGGCTCAACGGTTGTCAATAGGACTCCGTCGAATCGTGGGCAACCTCACTCCGAGGGGTGGGTTACCCGAACCTGCTGCCTTTGTACTACACTGCCCGCGTTTGCGGGCCTTTTAGGCGATTCCCCCAGGTAGTGACCTGATTCTGGGGTGCCGCGACGACCGCCAGCGCCTCCGGGACGGCGGTGAACGTCATATCGTCGCGCATGCCGAGGAAGTCCCCGTCTACCTGGCAGGCGATCGGTCCGGCCGAGGTGATCCGCACCCACGCCACATCGTCTTCCCGGATCAGGTGCTTGCCCTTGATCGTGGCGTCCGTTGCCAGCATCCGTCGCACCACCAGCAGGTTGGCCACGATGTTCATGCTGGTGACGGCGAATATCCCCAGGCCGTTCTCGAAGGTGGTGTCGGGGTTGGTCCAGACCGGCCGGGTGTTGGCATAGGTCCAGGGGCTGGCGTTGGAGACGAACGCGAAGTGCACGCCTGAAATCGGATCGCGGTCGGGCAGTCGTACCGTGAGCAGGGGTTCGTCTCGGGCGCTGCCCAGCATCTCGCGTACGGCGATGCGGATGTAGCGGCCGGCGGTGACCTTGCGGCCCCTAGCTCGTTGGGCCTCGACGGCGGCCACGACGTCGCCGTCTACGCCCATGCCGGCGGTGAAGACCGCCCAGCGCTCCACGCAGTCCATCAGCCCGATGCGCCGCCACGGCCCGCCCCGGCGGTGCGCGCCGAGCAGGTCGATCAGCTGATTGGTGGCCGCGATGGGGTCGGGGCTGATGCCCAGCGCGCGGGCGAAGACGTTGGCGGACCCGCCCGGCACCACCGCGACCGCGGGCAGGGTCTCAGGCGCCGGCCGGTCCGGTCCCGGCGTGCCCAGCAGACCGTTGACCACTTCGTTCACCGTGCCGTCGCCGCCGTGCACGATGATCACGTCGGTTCCGTCCCGTTTGGCCGCCTCGGCGATCTCGGTGGCGTGGCCACGGTGGTCGGTCTGGGTGACGACGAGTTCGGTCCGGCTTTCCAGCGCGTGCGCCACCAGGTCGCGGCCGGCCGGCGTCGTCGAAGTGGCGTTCGGGTTCACGATCAGCACGGCACGCACGAGCAGAGAGCCTAACGCCACCTTTAGGCTCTGGTGCGTGGGTGCTATGTCACGCGGGGACACTCCGGCGGTCGTCCGTTGGGCAGCCCTGCTGGTGGGTGCCGAAGGCGCGGCAGGTCTGGTCACCGCCGTGGTCTTCGTGGTGCGCGGATTGACCGGGACCGATCAGCACATCGTCAACGGGTTCGGCAATGCGGCGTGGTTCGGCATCCTCGGCGCGGCGGTGCTGGCCGCGGCCTGGGCGCTGTGGACTGGCCGGCGGTGGGGCCGCGGCATCGCGGTGTTCACTCAACTGCTGATCCTGCCGGCGACCTGGTACATGGGTATCGGCTCGCACCAGTGGTTCTATGGAATCCCGATCGCCGCAGCGGCATTGGCAGTGTTGGTGCTGCTGTTCAGTCCGCAGACGCTGCGGTGGCTGTCCTACTCTTCGGCCAATGCCGACAGTGCCGGCCCGGCCAGCGCGGACAGCTCCGGCCCGGAGACGCGATAGCTGATCCACTCCGACATCGGCCGTCCGCCGACCGCGTCGTAGAGCGCGATCGCCGGTGAGTTCCAATCCAGCACCGCCCAGCTGAGTCGGCTGTAGCCGTGCTCGACGCATTCGCGTGCCAGGGTCGCCAGCATGGCGCGGCCCAGTCCATGCCGCCGGAATCGCTCCCGCACGAACAGGTCCTCCAGGTAGATGCCGGCCACCCCGTCCCAGGTGGAGAAGTTCCGGAACCACACCGCGACCGCGGCAGGTTCGCCGTCGACCTCAGCGATATGGCAGAACGCCTGCGGGTCGGGCCCGAAAAGCCCTGCGGTGATCTGGCTTTCGGTCACCGTGCACTGCTCGGGTACGTGTTCGAACACCGCGAGTTCGTAGATCATCGCGACGATCGCGGATTCGTCTCCTGGCCGTGCCGGACGGATGCTGGTGGTCACTGCTGGGCCCCCAATGCCGAGAGGATGGTCCTGAACTTCGTTGTGGTCTCGGCGACTTCGTCATCCGGGTCAGACTCGGCGATGATGCCGCCGCCGGCCTGGGCATGCGCAGAGCGGCGGTCTGCGGACAGTTGGGCGCCGCGGATCGCCACCACCCAGCGGCCGTCGCCGGCCGAATCGCACCACCCGACGGCACCGGCATAGAACCCGCGATCGCCCTCCAATTCGGCGATGAGATCCACCGCGGCCGCCGTCGGAACTCCGCCGACCGCCGGCGTCGGATGCAACGTCAGCGCGAGATCGATTGCGGTGATTGATCTATTGCGTAGCGTCCCGCGGATCGGGGTGCACAGGTGCCAGAGCGCCGGGGTCCGGCTCAGCTGAGGCTCCGCGGCGATATCGAGCCGGCGGCACAGCGGTTCCAGTGCGGCTCGCATGGTGTCGACGACGAGTTGGTGTTCGTGGCGGTCTTTGGCGGATTCGGCCAGGGCGGCGCCGTTGGCCGCGTCGATGTCCGGGTCAGGTGAGCGCGGTGCCGAACCGGCGAATGGATGACAGCTCACCTGATCACCGAAGCGGGCGACCAGAAGTTCCGGACTTGCCCCCACCAGAGCGGTGCCGGTGTACCGCCCTCCCGCGGGCGACAGATCGGCAAGGTAGGCGATGGCGTACGGATCGGCCTCGATCAGCCGGTACAGAATCTCCCACGCATCCAGCGGTTCATCGGCCGCCAGACGCAGCGCGCGGGCCAAAACTATCTTCTCCAAAGGGTTTTCGGCATTGCGCAACAACTTAAGCGCGGCGGTGATCCGGCCGTGGTGCACCTCGGGTTCGGGCAGGGTCTCGACGATGCGGACCGCGGGAAGTGACCCGTTTCGCCGCGGCGGCAAGGTATTGCTCACGCTGTCCGGTTCGAGCAGTGCTGCGCTGAAGCGGACGTCGAACGGCATCGCGCCGACGATCATTGGGGCTCCGCCGTCGTGCAATGCGGCTGCTGCAGCGGCGATATCGTCGTATCCCGTCCTTATTCCCCGTGCGACCAGGGTTCCGGTGGGGCCACTGAGGATGAAAGACGCCCTTGCTGTCACGTCTCGGTGACCGGCACGCGGTGGGTGGTCAGGCCGAGGCCGGACAGCTGGCGCAGCCCGTACTCGAAACCGCAGACCGCCACCGACGCCGTCCCGAACCCGTAGCGGGCGCCTTCGCGCAGCGGTTGTTCCACCCACCGGGTGATCACTGCACGGGAGAAGTGGCCGTGGCTGACGAATACCACGTCGCGGTCGTTCATGTGGTCCAGCGCATAGGCGACCGCCTGGTCTGCGCGCATGCTCACCTGATCGACGCTCTCACCACCCGGGCAACCGTAGGTCCACAGCAACCAGCCGGGGGTGCCGGTCCGGATCTCGGGTGTGGTCAGGCCCTCGTAGTCGCCGTAGTCCCACTCGGCCAGCAGTGGCGACACCTCGTCGACCTTCAACCCGGCCAACTCTGCGGTCACGAGTGCGCGCTTGCGCGGGCTGCTGATCACCATCGGGTTATCCAGGCCGAGGTGTGCGAGCGTGTCGGCCGCCATGAGGGCCTGTTCACGGCCCTCTTCGATCAGGTCGATATCGGTCCGGCTGGTGTGTTGTCGAGTCCGCGTCCACTCGGTCTCGCCGTGACGGAATAGGACCAGTCGATGATTGCCAATACTCACGCCCACCGATTGTGCCCGAACCTGTAAGGATGGGCACCGTGACCCGAGTTTTGGCCGTGGCCAACCAGAAGGGCGGGGTGGCCAAGACGACGACGGTCGCTTCCCTGGGTGCGGCCTTCGCCGAAGCGGGCAAACGGGTGCTGCTGGTGGATCTCGACCCGCAGGGGTGCCTGACGTTCTCACTGGGGTCCGATCCGGACAAGTTGCCGGTGTCGGTGCACGAGGTGCTGCTCGGTGATGTCGAAGCCGGTGCCGCGCTGGTCGTCACGCCGGAGGGCATGACGCTGCTGCCGGCCAATATCGATCTTGCCGGTGCCGAGGCCATGCTGCTGATGCGGGCCGGGCGGGAGTACGCGCTTAAGCGGGCGCTGGCCAAGATCGACCAGGAATTCGATGTGGTGATCATCGACTGCCCGCCGTCACTGGGTGTGCTCACCCTCAACGGCCTGACCGCGGCCGACGATGTGATGGTGCCGCTGCAATGTGAGACCCTGGCGCACCGCGGGGTCGGCCAGTTTTTGCGGACCGTCACCGACGTACAGCAGATCACCAACCCGGGTCTGGAACTGCTCGGCGCGCTGCCCACCCTGTACGACGCGCGCACCACCCACAGCCGGGATGTTCTCTTCGATGTCGCCGACCGCTACGACCTGCCGGTGCTCGCCCCGCCGATTCCGCGCACCGTTCGTTTCGCCGAAGCCAGCGCGTCGGGTTCCTCGGCGTTGGCCGGCCGAAAGAATAAGGGCGCCAGCGCCTATCGCGAACTGGCCAGGTCATTGCTCAAGTATTGGAAGTCCGGCACGGCGCTGCCGACGTTCACGCCCGATCCCTGAGGTTTACGCCGGACCAAAGCCGGCTATCGCGTCTCCGTGCTGTTCAACCACCGTCGATCCGCTGACTGCGGGCATTACCGGGCCGTCGCCCTGCGGGTGCGAGAGCGGGATCAGTCGGTCACGGGCGCCATTGGCCGGGTCGTAGACCGCCAGACCGTCGGGCACCGGAACCAGTAGGCGGCCTGCCATCATCGTCGCCGGGCCCAGCGGATCGACTGCGTCCAGGACGTAGCGGTAGCCCAGTTTGTTGTCGAACACCATGACCGCCGAACCGGTCCACCAGGTGATGAGATCACCGGCCCGGGTCACCGCCGGGGCCGCACCGGTCAGGGTGGCAGGGGAGCGCAGCGGTGTCTGGGACAACGTGGTACCGGTCTCGTCATAAACGACGACCTCCGGGCGCGGGGTGGGCAGGAACACCGCGGTCGTGGTGCCGGACACCGACAGCACTCGCGCGTCGGAGTCGACGGCCAGGCCGGGTAACTCCACGTGTTTGGTGTCCGGTTCGTCCTCCTCCTTGGCGGATTTGATCAGAGTCAGCCGAAGGTCCTTCTGGTCGCGGCAGACTTCGAGTACTGAGACTGCGGTGTCGCTGGCGGCTGCCGACATCAGGGTGCAGCCACCTCCAATGCCCTGGTTGACCGGCTTGACCCGGGCGTCGATCTCGCCGTAGGACAGGATCCGCACCAGATCGGAGCGCCACAGTTCCAGGCGGGTCGGACCGGTCGAGAGCACCGCGCTGCCGTCGGAGGTCAGCACCACCTGATTGTCGGCGTAGCTGGTGCGGGTCGGGCCGCGCTCACCGGTGCCGGCTTTGATACCGCTGACCTGTCCGCAGCCGCGCGAGTCGGGGTAGACCGCGACGGCCAGGTCGTAGACATAGGACACCCCGCATAGCCCGGTGTCGCGGGCATAGACCCAGCGCTGCCGGCCGGTCTGCGGATCCAGGCCCGTCACGGTTCGACCGTCACCGGTCACCACGGTATTGCTGACGATGAGCGGGACCAGGGTGCGGGCGCTGGTGGCGGTCCACCGCTGCTGCAGGGCCGCGGGTACCGCGGCGGGCGTGGCGACGTTGGGCGCGGGCGCACCGGCCGGGCGGCTGATCGTGGCCCGCGTGGAACTGTTCCACCAGAACAT
>NZ_JAEMSG010000188.1 GCF_016462945.1 Mycolicibacterium sp.
CACCAGGAGCACCAGGTCATCAGGCAGGCGGGAGGAATACGTGCTCGACGCCCCGTCACCGATCGACGGACGCCCGCTTCGGCGTAATTTTTCCGCACCGATGCCTCGTTCCGCCTCAGCGACGAGCCGTTCGATCGTTTTGGCATCCACCCGATTGGGAAGCAAGCTCGAACGTGATGGCACTACCGCAACCTTCTGCAAGCGTTTGCGCGGTTGGGCCTTCTTGACGACCTTGCGCGCCCGTGCCTTCTTGGTGGGTTCAATACCGTTGGTCATAGTCATTCTCTGCCTCGCGCTCGGAGGGCTTTGTCTAGTTCCTGTGGACGCGCCTTCATACAGTGAATGACCAGATCCCTATCTGACATATGCAGGACGAGAATCTCAAGCAACGTGGCGTCCGGGTCGAATCCGACTATCAATGTTCGTGGTGGGTCCTTATCGATAATGTGTCGGGCGAGGTACACATGGCCCAGTGCGCGACGAATGCTTTCTTCGGTAAATCCGTGTTTCAAGGCCGACGGCCCGACTTCCACCAACCTCATGAATATCGTAACACGATAATCGCGCCTTGCGCGGCGCAACGAACATTGAGCACCCGGTCGCCGACATTCATGTCCCACTCCGTATCGATCCGTCGAGGTCGACGTTAGAGCCGGGGTCCGACAAGCCAAGCCCACCTGACCGACGTTGGGCAGCCAGTCGCGTATCGGGCAGGCTGTGCGATGTGGATACGCCGATGAGGATCATGACGTGGAACGTCCAGGGCCGCATCGGCGACTGGACCAACCGGCACGCCGCGCTGCGGTCATGGATCCAGCGGACCGACCCGGACGTACTCACGCTTCAGGAATCGTGGGTCGAGCGCGACGGCACCACCCAGGCCGCCCGCCTCGGCGAGGAGCTCGGCCTGCACTCGGTGACGGCCGCGGAACTGGCCGGGTTCGACCGCTACCCCGAGGCGCCGTACTGGGTTGTCAACGCGGTGCTGTCCCGCTGGCCGCTGACCATCGAACGGCTCTGCCCGCTACCCGACGAGCACGGCGAGCCGACGTGGCGCCACGCGGTGCTGACCCGGGCACACCGGCCCGACGCCGAGGGCGGTGAGTTCATTGCGGCCGGCGCCCACATCGAGCATGGACTCGAACAGTCAGCGCGACGAAGCGTCCAGTTGACCGCGATCATGAAACACCTCGCCGAAACCCTCGGTGATGAGACTCAGCGACGCGAATCACTGCCCGCCATCCTCGCCGGTGATCTCAACTGCACCCCGGAATCCGACGAATACCGTTGCGCCACAGGCCTGTCCGCCGGACCGATCCCCGCGTTCACCCTCGTCGACGCCTGGACCGCAGCCGGCAACACCGACCCGGGTCACACCTGGTCGGCACGCAACCCGCTGGTCCCCCGCCTCGCCATCCACCCGCACCGCCGACTCGACTACGTGATGGTGTCCACCCCGCGCCGACCCGGTGCCGGCCACGTTGACCGATGCCTCCTGGCCGGTAACGACGCGGTCGACGGAGTGTGGGCCACCGATCACTTCGCGGTGGTGGCCGAGGTCCAGATGTGAACCCACGCACAGCCGAAATCGCCGCCGTCGCACAGGTCGTCGGCTCAGTGGGGATGTTCGGGGTGATCTGGATCGTGCAGGTTGTGCACTACCCGCTGATGCGTTACGTGTCCGGTGAGCAGTTCGCCCGCTTCGAAACCGCACACCGCGTCCGCATCTCGTGGGTGGTCGGACCGCTGATGCTTATCGAGGGCGTGTGCGTGCTCGCGTTCCTCTTCGCCCCGCCCGCCGGCCTGCCCTGGTGGTTGCCCTGGGCGGGAGCCGTCATCGAAGCAATCGCGATCAGCACGACGGTGTTCGTCTCGGCTCCATTACACGAACGACTCAACGCGCACTTCGATCAGGCGACTCTTGATCGGCTGATCGCGACCAACTGGATCCGCACCGTCGCCTGGACTGGCCGCGCAGCTGTGGCGATCGCCATGTTGGTGGCCGTGCTGCGGTGAAATTGCTCAATTTGTGGAACCGCGGCTTTCGCGGAGATGAATGCTTTCCTCACTTGGCACAAAAGGGACGCGAAAAGCCGGGTCGCCTCAATATCCTTCCGTCATGGACCGCAGAAGATTCATCGTCGGGGCCGCGATGGCGGCATCGGTACCTCTGGCTGTCGCCTGCTCCCGCACCGACAGTGGCAACGCCATCCAGTTTCAATCACTGCCTGCAACGGACAAACGCGTCGCGGATTTCATGAAGTACTACACCGAGTTCTGGACCGACCCGGCCAAGGCCGTCGCGACCTACACCTCACCGCAGGTGGTCTACACGTCTACCTCGGGCCAGGACTTCAATCAGGCCGCGCTGACCGGCCGGCTCAACGACTGGGCGCAAGGGTTTACTCGGGTTAAATCCGAGCCCGTTTTCGCCGCCGCCCTCGACAACGACGAGATCCTCATCATCGTCCGCGACACCAGCGTCCACTCGGGACAATTCCGCGGAAACAGCGCCACCAACAACAGCCTCGAGGATGACGCCATCTTCACGGTCGCCTACGACCAGAACGGCAAGATCGTCCATTACACCCAGTTCGCCGACTACGGCGGCATCTCCGACACGGTCAAAGCGAACAACATGTCTGAACTGCACGGCCTGAGTTGACCTAGGAGGACTCGCTGCGGTGCGTCCTCGCCAATGATGATCGACGTACGCATTGGCGAAACCGGCCAGCGATTAGGCTGGGCTCCATGGCTGAGTCGATGTCTGCGAAGCGGGGCGCGACCGCCGTCGCAAGTTTTACTGCGGCTCAGCGGTATACGCGTGAGGAGATCTTCGCCGAACCGTCTCCGGTGCCCGCCGAAGCGGGCGCCCACGGCTGGTGGTTCCACGACATCCCCGGCGAGATCGATGTCTCCGGCTGCGAACAACGGGACGGATTGACACTGCTCTACATCGGAATCAGCCCCGGCCCACCGCGGGCGGACGGCAAGCCGCAGGTTCCGCAGGACCTGCGCAAGCGCATCCGATACCACTTCGGCGCAGGCAATGCGAGCGCGGACGGCTCCACGCTGCGCAAGTCGCTCGG
>NZ_JAEMSG010000100.1 GCF_016462945.1 Mycolicibacterium sp.
GGCGGGTGGACCGCCTGCGGCTGACCAGCCGCGTCAACGGCGGGAGTGGACTCGCTCACCGACCGCTGGCGCCTGCCGCGGCGGGTGCCGCAGGAGGCACTGGAGGCACTTGTTGTGGAGCAGCGTTATGCGATTGCTGCGGAATGGCATTCACCTGAGGCAACCCAACGGTCTGCAGAATCCGATTGATCACGGTCTCGGCTTTGACATCATCGGCCAGTGCGTCGTAAGTGAGCACCAACCGGTGTCGCAGCACATCGGGAATGACCTCGATGACGTCCTGCGGCACGACGTAATCGCGTCCCCGCACCAGCGCCAGCGCGCGGGAGGCTGCGATGATGCCCAGCGACGCGCGTGGCGAGGCACCGAATGCGATCCAGGACTTCACATCCGGCATGCCGAACTGTTCGGGCCGACGGGTCGCGGTCACCACCCGGACGACATAGTCGACTAGGGCGTGGTGCACGAAATTGTTGGCCGCGACGTCTTGCAGCCGGGCCAGATCGCCGGTGTCGAGGATCTGCTTGGGCTCGGGCGGGTTGACGCCCATCCGGTAGATGATCTCGCGCTCTTCCTCCGGGGAGGGGTAGTCCACGTTGATCTTGAACAGGAATCGGTCGCGTTGCGCCTCGGGCAGTGGGTAGACACCCTCGTTCTCGATGGGGTTCTGGGTTGCCATCACCAGGAACGGCTTGGGCAGCGGGAAATCGCGCCCGCCGATGGAGATCTTGCGCTCGGCCATCACCTCGAGCAAAGCGGACTGCACCTTCGCCGGCGCCCGGTTGATCTCGTCGGCGAGCAGGAAGTTACACATCACCGGGCCGAACTCGATATCGAATTCCTCGCGGCCCTGACGGTAGATGCGGGTACCGATGATGTCGGTGGGCACCAGGTCCGGAGTGAACTGGATGCGTGCGAAGGTGCCGCCTACCACCTTGGCGAAGGTCTCCACGGCCAGGGTCTTAGCGACGCCTGGGACACCCTCAAGCAGAACGTGGCCCTTGGCGAGCAGGCCCACCAGGATGCGCTCGACGAGTTGGTCCTGGCCGACGATGATCCGCTTGACCTCGAAGATCGCCCGTTCCAGGGTTTGCACCTCGCTGGTCAGCGCGTTAACGCCGGAAGACGGTGACGCGACGGATCCACTCTGGCCGCCATAGCCTGTAGGACCCGAGCCTGCGGGACCCGCGGGCGAGCCTCCTGGTGACGTCATGCACTTCCTCCACAGCTGTTATTGGCACGTCGGCGCTGGTTAACACGACGCTGGTTGACAAGACCGTGTGCCCACATTTGTCTGGGCCGCAACGTGCCCCGCAGATAACTATTCCAGGCGTTTCGAAATCCGTCGATGTGGGCCGTCGACTGGCGAGTCGGACGCCCGGGTCGCTCAGGTCTCGATGATGCGGGTCAGGTACGGCGTCATACCGGCGGTGCGGACGGGACTGATGGTCACCTGGCCGGCCGCCGACGAGGCCTCCATCATCTGCCCATTGCCCAGGTAGAGGGCCACGTGCTGGGAGCCCTCGGGGCCGTAGAAGATCAGGTCCCCGCGCTTGGCCTGGGACGGCGCGATGTGGCGGCCGGTGTTGTACTGGTCGCCGGAGTACTTGGGAATCTGGACCCCCACACCGGCGAATGTGTACCGGGTGAACCCGGAGCAGTCGTAGCCGACCTTTCCGGCGTCCTGGTCCACACCGGTGCTCGGACCGTTGATCGCTCCGCCACCCCAGGAGTAGGGCACCCCGCGCTGGGATGCGCCGCGGCGAACGACGTACTCGATGGCCTGCGGCCCACTGACCCGACCTCCCGGAAGTGCCGTTGCGCCGCCGCCACCCCCGATACCGAGACCGGCGAGGAATTTACGGCCCAGATCCACCGTCGTCTGCGCGGCCTGCTGGGTGAACGCCAGCGAAGCCTGGGCGACCGCCACGGGATCGCCTGGTGCCCCAGCGCTCAGCATCTTGGGCAGGGTTGGATCCCACGACTCCTCGGCGGCCGCCGATGGGGCCATGCCGAGTGTCAACGCGAGGACAGCCAGAAATGCAGCGATCGCGCCAAACGATCGAGAACTATTGCCAGACAAGGGATTTACTCCATCACCATTCGACATAGCGGACGACGAACGGTGTCATACCGCTGGTTCGCACCGGCGAAATCTTCACCGTCGACCCGGTGTACGGCGCCTCGATCATCTGGCCGTTGCCGAGGTACAGCGTCACGTGCTGGCTGCCACCGGGGCCGTAGAAGATGACGTCTCCGCGCCGCATCTGGGCCGACGGGATCTGTCGGCCCGCGGTGTACTGCGAACCCGAATAGTGCGGCAGTTTGATGCCCGCCCCGGCGAAGGCGTAGAGGATCAGGCCCGAGCAATCGAAGCCGACCGTATTGGCGCCGTCGTCGATACCCCGACTCGGTCCTGCGGCGTTACCGCCGCCCCACGAGTAAGGCACCCCGATCTGCGACTGGGCCCGCTTGATGACGTACTCGATGGCCTGGTTTCCGTACACCATCGGGATGCCGCCGCCATTGGTGATGCCGGTGTCGGTGGGCTTGAGGATGCCCAACTGCTGCAGGAACTTCTGGCCCAGTTGCTTTGTGGTCTGGTAGGAACTCTGCGCGATCTGCAAGAGCGCGTTGATGATCTGGATGGGATCGCCGGATAGGAACGCCGACGGCACCATCGGCAGCGTCAGGTCCCACTCGGAGGCCTTGCCGTAGGGCGGAATCTTGCCGCCCTGAGCCGTGCCGGAGGCGGCCGCTGCCGGATCCCACCGGTCGGCGGACGACGGTCCACCCGGGACGGCCGCCAGTGGAGCGGTTGCGCCCACTGCGGCCTGTTCCAGGGCAGCGGCCGGCACGGTGGCCGGCGCCGACCATTCGCGAGCCGCATCGAGCTTCTGCTGAGCGGTCTTGCGTTCAGCCGCCAGCCTGTCGATCTCAGCCTGCTGCTCACGGAAGGTCGTCTGCGCCTTGGTCAGCGCCGCAACCGCGGCGTCCTGACTGTTATGGGCATTTTCGACCGCCAGGTCGGCCTTCTGCTTGGCCAAGCGCGCAGCGGCGTCCTGGTTGACCACCGCGGTGCGGGCACGCTGGAGGCCGCTCATTAGCTGCTCAGAACTCAGTGCCAGCGTCTGTCCTGCGGTCGCGGTGGAGATGATCTCGTCAGGTGTACGGGCCATCACCAAAGAAGCTGACGGCCCGTTGATATAGCTGGCCGCCGCGAAGGTGTCGAACCGCTTCTGGGCATCAACGATCGCTGCGTTGGCATCGGAGACCGACTGCTGGCAGGCATCGACCTGCAACTGCGCAGCGGTCGCGGAATCCCGCGCGTCCTGGACCGCCACGATCGCCTTGTTGACGCCCTCCTGTTCGATCTGGACCGCAGCACCGATGTCCTGCAAGCGTTGGTTGGCCTGGGCGACGTCGGCGATCAGAGCCGACAAGCTGTTGGGTGCCGTCCCGGGTTCGGCCTGCGCCAGTCCCGGAATCGTCAGAGTCATGGCAATGCTGAGGGTCAGGGGGCAGACGGCCCGGGTGGCACGAACACGAGAACCGCGAGGGGTTGTTCTCATTCGACTCTGACTCCTAATTGCTCCGGTACGTCACGTCAGTCACTCATGCCACATGAGCCACTTCTATAACAATGGTGACAGTTGCACCGTACGTCACAATTGTCGCAGGAGAAACGAGAGGCAAGAATTACAAATTTGTAATTCGCAAGATGTGACCTGACAGTGATCTTAGTGATCTGCCATAAAAGGCCGTTTACCCAGGGAGATCTAGGTTTTCAGCAGTGCATTGCGTTTTGCTGATCGTTGTAAAAGTCGGGTCAGAACGGCCGCCGCAGAGACCCCGAATACAAGAACCATCGTGAATGCCATCCAGGGAAAATCAGGGGTGTTCAACTGGTCCACGAAATTCTGCGCGCCCTGCACCGGATTCGGCGTCAACTTCGCGACATCCTGACCCGCTTCGAGCAGCACGCGGTCATAGCCGGTGCTGTACGACCCGGCCCAACCGGGGCTGAGCACCAGCACCGTGGAACCCGGGTGCTCGTAGCCCACCTGGGTCGCGATATCGCGCAATGGCGTGTCGATAGGAGGGCTCTTCCCCATGACAACGACCTTGAGATCCAGGCCGCGGTCCTTCGCGCCGGCAACCACCTTCTGCAACCCAGCGACATCGGCTGCCGGTGCGGCAATTCCGTCCTTGGCGACGTCGGCCTGCACCGTCGCCATACACGTGTCCAGTGGCGTGACGATGTCGAGTCCGACTGCGCTACAGACCTCCACCGGGATGTAGGTGGGTGCGGGCAGGGTGGACACGGCCAGACAGTACCGCGAACGAGTTTCCATCGATGGCAGCACGCGCCGACACAGTTCGGACCCGATCTCTAATCGTTATCGGGGCGCTGTCGGGGTCCTCGGTCTAGCAGCACATTCGCGGGCGTTAGGATTTTCACCTGCCCGCCAACGACAGCCCTTTGACGGGATTATTTTCTACGCGGGAGTGTTATGTGAGTAGCGATTCGTCAAGTACGTCCTTGAACTCGTTCCAGGCCCGGGACACCCTCACGGTCGGGCACAACAGCTACGAGATCTACCGCCTCGATGCGGTACCGGGTACCGAGAAACTCCCCTACAGCCTCAAGGTGCTCGCCGAGAACCTGCTGCGCACCGAGGACGGCGCGAATATCACCGCCGACCACATCCGTACCATCGCCGAGTGGGATCCCGCGGCCCAACCAAGCGTCGAGATCCAGTTCACCCCGGCCCGGGTGATCATGCAGGACTTCACCGGCGTGCCCTGCGTCGTCGACCTGGCCACCATGCGCGAGGCGGTCACCGCCCTCGGTGGCGACCCAGGGAAGGTCAACCCGTTGGCTCCGGCCGAGCTGGTGATCGACCACTCAGTGATCCTTGACTTCTTCGGCCATGCCGATTCGTTCGGACGCAACGTCGAGTTGGAATACGAGCGCAACGGCGAGCGGTACCAGTTCCTGCGCTGGGGCCAGGGCGCCTTCGACGACTTCAAGGTCGTTCCGCCCGGCACCGGCATCGTGCACCAGGTCAACATCGAGTACCTGGCGCGCGTGACGATGGTGCGTGAGAGCGGCGGCAAGAAAGTCGCCTACCCCGACACCTGCGTGGGCACCGACAGCCACACCACCATGGTCAACGGCCTGGGTGTGCTGGGCTGGGGCGTGGGCGGTATCGAGGCCGAAGCCGCCATGCTGGGCCAGCCGGTATCGATGCTGATCCCCCGCGTCGTCGGGTTCAAACTGACCGGCGAGATCAAGCCGGGCGTGACCGCCACCGATGTCGTACTGACCGTCACCGACATGTTGCGCAGGCACGGTGTAGTGGGCAAGTTCGTCGAGTTCTATGGCGGGGGCGTGGCCGAGGTGCCGTTGGCCAACCGCGCCACCCTGGGCAATATGAGCCCCGAATTCGGTTCCACCGCAGCGATGTTCCCGATCGATTCCGAGACCATCAAGTATCTGCGACTGACCGGACGCAGCGACGAACAACTCGCGCTGGTCGAGGCCTATGCCAAGACCCAGGGCATGTGGCACGACCCAGACCATGAGCCGGCGTTCTCCGAGTACCTCGAACTGGATCTCTCCACCGTGGTGCCGTCGATCGCCGGTCCGAAGCGCCCGCAGGACAGGATTGCGCTCACCGATGCCAAGGCCGCCTTCCGCAAGGACATTCACAACTACGTGGAGGGAGTGGTGGAGAACTCCGTCCAGACCAAACTCGACGAAGCCGTTGACGAATCCTTCCCGGCCAGCGATCCGGCGGCGCTGTCGTTCGCCGATGATGGTGCGGTCGATGCGCGGCCGTCGGCGGCCAGCGGTGCGCACGGAAGGCCGAGCAAGCCGGTACACGTCCGCTCAGCGGAGGGCGCTGACTTCGTGCTCGATCACGGCGCAGTCGTCGTCACCGGCATCACATCGTGCACCAACACCTCAAACCCTTCGGTGATGCTCGGCGCGGCCCTGCTGGCCAAGAAAGCCGTCGAGAAGGGGCTGACCACCAAGCCGTGGGTCAAGACCAATATGGCGCCCGGGTCACAGGTCGTCACCGACTACTACAACAAGGCCGGCCTGTGGCCGTACCTGGAGAAGCTCGGCTACTACCTCGGCGGCTACGGGTGCACCACCTGTATCGGCAACACCGGGCCGCTGGCCCCGGAGATCTCAACGGCGATCAACGACAACGACCTGTCGGTGACGGCAGTGCTGTCTGGTAACCGCAACTTCGAGGGCCGCATCTCCCCCGACGTCAAGATGAACTACCTGGCCTCCCCGCCGCTGGTGATCGCCTACGGCATCGCCGGCACCATGGACTTCGATTTCGAGTCCGATCCGCTGGGCACCGACACATCCGGTCACGATGTGTTTCTGAAAGACATCTGGCCGTCTCAGAAGGAGATCGACGACACCATCGCCTCCTCGATCAACCGGGAGATGTTCACCAGCAGCTACGCCGACGTGTTCACCGGTGACGAGCGGTGGCGGAACCTGCCCACGCCGTCGGGAAACACCTTCGCCTGGGACCCCGCGTCCACCTACGTCCGCAAACCGCCGTATTTCGATGGCATGCCGGCTGAGCCGGTACCGGTCACAGACATCAAGGGTGCCAGAGTGCTTGCGCTGCTGGGTGATTCGGTGACCACCGATCACATCTCTCCTGCCGGCGCCATCAAGAAGGGCACCCCCGCGGCACAGTATCTGGAAGCCAACGGGGTCAAGCCTGCGGACTTCAACTCGTTGGGTTCACGGCGCGGCAATCATGAGGTGATGATTCGCGGAACCTTCGCCAACATCCGGCTCAGCAACCAGGTGCTCACGGGTTTGGGCGAGGTCCCCTCCGGCGGCTATACCCGCGACTTCACTAGGGATGGCGGACCGCAGGCGTTCATCTACGACGCCGCGCAGAACTACGCCGCGCAAAACATCCCGCTGGTCGTCCTCGGCGGCAAGGAGTACGGCTCCGGTTCATCGCGCGACTGGGCGGCCAAGGGCACCAGTCTGCTGGGTGTGCGGGCGGTGATCACCGAGTCGTTCGAGCGCATCCACCGGTCGAATCTCATTGGTATGGGTGTGATTCCGCTGCAGTTCCCTGCCGGCGAGTCGGCGAAGTCACTGAAACTCGACGGCACCGAGGTGTTCGACATCAACGAGATCGAGGAACTCAATAGGGGCAAGACCCCGAAGACCGTTCACGTCACGGCGACCAAGGCCGATGGCAGCGCTGTGGAGTTCGACGCCGTCGTACGCATCGACACCCCCGGAGAGGCTGATTACTACCGCAATGGCGGGATCCTGCAATACGTGCTGCGCAATATGTTGAAGGCAGCCTGAGCTAAGCGAGCTCGATCAGACTTGAGTAGTCCTCGGACCAGTAGTCCTCGGTGCCGTCAGGCAGCAGGACCACCCGCTGGGGCTCAAGTGCCTCAGCGGCGCCGGGGTCGTGGGTGACCAGGACCACCGCGCCGAGATAACTACGCAACGCGTCGAGCACCTGCTCGCGGGATGCCGGGTCGAGGTTGTTGGTGGGTTCGTCGAGCAGCAGCACGTTGGCCGTCGATGCCACCAGCCCCGCCAATGCAAGGCGGGTCTTCTCACCGCCGGACAGTGTCCCGGCCGGCTGGTCGAGTTGTGGTCCCGTGAACATGAAGGCACCGAGCAGACTGCGCAATTCCTGTTCGCCGGTGTCGGGTGCGGCGTGGCGGATGTTCTCCCACACCGTCGCCACCGGGTCGAGGGTGTCGTGTTCCTGCGCGAAGTAGCCGATCTTGAGGCCGTGTCCCGGTTCGATGTGCCCAGAGTCCATAGGTTCGGCTCCGGCGATCAATCGCAGCAGGGTGGTCTTGCCGGCTCCGTTGAGACCCAGCACCACTACCCGGGAGCCACGGTCGATGGCCAGGTCGACTCCGCTGAAGACCTCCAGTGAGCCGTAGTTCTTAGTGAGGCCTTTGATCACCAACGGAGTCCGGCCGCACGGCGCGGGGCTTGGGAACCGGATCTTTGCAACCTTGTCGGCCACCCGCTCATCGTCGAGGGCCGACATCATGCGTTCAGCCCGGCGCAACATATTTTGCGCCGCAACGGCTTTGGTCGCCTTGGCTCCCATCTTCGCGGCCTGGGTGCGCAAAGCCGACGCTTTCTTCTCGGCGTTGGCGCGTTCGCGGCGGCGGCGCTGTTCGTCGGTGGCTCGGGCGTCGAGATACTTCTGCCAGCTCATGTTGTAGATGTCAACCTCACCGCGGACGGCATCGAGGAACCACACCCGATTGACCACATCGGCGAGCAGTTCGACGTTGTGGCTGATGATCACCAGTCCACCGGTGTGCGACTTGAGGAAATCGCGCAACCAGCCGACAGAGTCGGCGTCGAGGTGGTTGGTCGGCTCGTCGAGCAGCAGTGTCATGGCCGAACCTGCCCCGGAGTCACTGGCGGCGAACAGAATTCGAGCCAGCTCGACCCGGCGTCGTTGTCCGCCAGACAGCGTGCGCAACGACTGGGTCAGCACCCGTTCGGCAAGACCCAGGCTGGCGCAGATCCGTCCCGCCTCACTCTCGGCCGCGTAGCCACCGAGGGCGGCGAATCGCTCCTCAAGGTTGCCGTAGCGGCGGATGGCCTGATCACGCGCGGCATCGTCGACCACCTCGGCCATCAGAACCTGTTGCTTCTCCAGATCTGCCAGCAGGGTGTCCAGCCCGCGCGCGGACAGCACCCGGTCGCGGGCCAGAACATCCAGATCGCCCTCGCGCGGGTCCTGCGGCAGATAGCCGATCTCACTGGTGCTCACCACGGATCCGGCGTAGGGCTGGCCCTCCCCCGCCAGGATCCGCATGGTGGTGGTCTTGCCGGCACCGTTGCGGCCGACCAGTCCGATGCGGTCGCCGGGCTGGATCCGCAGCGCGGGCCCTTCAGCGAGCAGCAGGGTGCGTGCGCCTGCCCGGACCTCGAGGTCCGTTGCAGTGATCATTGGCGCCGCTCCTCCTCATCGCTTCGCTCTGCATCGTCGCCGGCGCGGATCATTGGCGCCGCTCCTGCGTCTAGGGCTTGTCGTCGGTGAAGACCGGGGGGCGCTGCTGTGCGCGCGCGGCGACCGCTTCTTCGAAATTCGCGGTGAGCAGGCGCACATAGAGCTGCCCGAGGCCCTCGGCCTGCATATGTCCCTCCAGGGTACCGGCGTCCAGTCCGGTCCATAGCGTGCGCTTGGTCAGTTCGGTGCCGGGCCTGGAAAAACCGGCAATGCGCTCGGCGACCTCGTAGCAGGCCGGCAACAGCTCGTCACCGGGTACCTGACGGGACACCAGGCCGATCCGTTCGGCCTCGGCGGCATCGACGTCGCGGCCGGTAAGCATGATCTCGAAGGCCCGTGACGAGCCAATGGCCCGGGGTAGCAGATAGCTCAGACCCAGTTCACTGGCGGTCAGACCGTTGTTGATCCCGGCGGCCCGGAAGTACGCGTCAGAGGCCGCCACCCGGATATCGGCAGCCAGCGCCAGGCACAGCCCGCCGCCGATCGCCGCGCCGTTGACCGCGGCGATGATCGGCTGGTGCAGCCGGCGCATGGCGAGGATGACCTCATCGAGGATCTCCATCGATCGCAGCGCATAGGTCGGACGGGTGAGCCCGTCGACATGCGGTACCGACCCGGCAGACTTGTGATCAGCGCCCGAGGAGAACCCGCGGCCGGACCCGGTCAGCACGACAACCCGCACGTCGTTGTCGTAATTCACCTCGGCCAGTGCCTCCCTGAGCGGCACCATGACGTCGAACGCCATCGAGTTCATCCGCTCTGGCCGGTTCAGCGTGATCAGGACGATGTGGGGCCGGGGTCGGTCGACGAGAACGAAGCCTGAGTCACGATTCACCAGTGCACGCTATCGCGTGCGCCACTTCGGGGTCAGAGGTCGGTGACCGGTGGCGCTTCGGCGGCCGCCGCGTCGAGGTCGAATTCGCGGATCTGCGTGATGAGATCTTCCAGCGCGGCCGGCGGGAGCGCACCAGCCTGGTTGAACACCAGGTGGCCCTTCTTGAATACCATCAGTGTCGGAATGGAACGGATCTCAGCGGCGGCCGCGAGCCCTTCCTGGGCCTCGGTGTCGACTTTGGCGAACACGATGTCGGGATGCTTCTCCGACGATGAGGTGAAGGTCGGCGCGAAAGCCCGGCACGGGCCGCACCAGGAAGCCCAGAAGTCGACCAGCACGATGTCATTGCCGGAGACGGTGTCATTGAAATCTTGTTCGGTGAGGTCTCGGGTAGCCATGACACTCGCAACGCCGGGACAGTCGTTTGTGTTCCCCCGTGCGACTAAACCGTGAACCCCAGTGCCCGCAACTGCTCGCGGCCGTCATCGGTGATCTTGTCCGGACCCCACGGCGGATTCCACACCCAGTTGATCTTGATCTCGTTGACCAGACCCGCACCCACCAGTGCAGTGAGGACCTGGTCCTCGATGACATCGGTCAGTGGGCAGGCGGCCGAGGTCAGCGTCATATCCACCAGCGCGACCGTGCCGGTCTCGCCCTTCTCGACGCTGAGCCCGTACAGCAGGCCGAGATCCACCACATTGATGCCGAGTTCGGGGTCCACCACATCACGCATGGCCTCCTCCATATCGGCCAATAACTCCTCAGGGGCTGTATCGGTCATGGCTCCTCCTCTGGTTTGACCGCCTCCGCGGCGGCGGTGTTCGATGCCACCGCCTCCGCGGCGGCGGTGTTCG
>NZ_JAEMSG010000189.1 GCF_016462945.1 Mycolicibacterium sp.
TCTCCACCAACAGTGCCGGCTCACCACAAGACTCGAACATACATTCGATAATAAACGACCCCACCGACAGGAAATGACGGTCGCCGCGCAGGGACCTAATGCGCGACCAGATTCCCTGCCACCGCCTGCAACGGAGCCAGGTTGACCCCGATCCCATGCGCGAACGGAAACGCCAGCGCGATCACAACAGTGATGGATAGTGCCGGGACGAGCGCCCACACATACATCAGGGCCGGCCGACGCGAAGTCACCGTCATGATGCCCATGACTACGGCGACAAGCACGCCGGAGGTCAGCAACAGAGTCGTGAGCACCCCGGGAAGACTGCGCTGCGCCACTGCTGAGACCGTGGCCGAATTCGTCCCGACCGTCGCCGCCGCGGTGACCAAGCTGTTGACCTCCTGAGGCGCGGCGGTCGGGCCGAAGGCGTAGGTGTGCAGGGCGTCCTCGAAATGGTCCAGCGGAATGGTCGACGGCAGGTTCGTGGTGTCCCCTCGGATCAGGTAGGGGTCGTCCTCCGTGGCGGCGGTCAACGCGTAAGTCCGAAGCTTGTCCATCAACGCGGTCGACTCAGCTTCATGGGCAATGCTGTTGAGTTTCCAGGCCATCTGCTGAATAGAGGCCGCCTGCTGCTCGACCGCGACCTGCCCCGCCGACACCGCGCCCCAGGTGACGGTGATGGCGAAGCCAACGAAGAAGGCGAAGGTCGCCGCCAGACCGGTGAGTAGGCTTTTGGCCTGATCGACTAGTTCCTCGCGGGCGTCTTCACCGCACCGTCGACTTATCAGCCAGCGAGCGGTGAAAATCACCCCGCAAAAGAAGACCAGCAGTACCGCGACGATCAACCAGAGCGGGAGCGCGATAATCAGATCCCTCACTCGCGAAAACTATCAGCAGTTTGACTGATTCGGTGACGTATCCGCCGGGGCTAGGATTAAGGACAGGGAGGTCGTCTTGTTGAACAAAATCGTCGGGGCGCTGGGCCAGGTGGCCGAAGCGGGTGGGTCGATCGTCGGGATCCGGAGCGGCACCGCCGAACCGTCGTTCACGGTGGAACGCTCAGTCGGCAGTATCGAGATCCGCCGTTATGAATTGCGGATCGCTGCGGAGACGACCATTGACGCCGACGAGGAGAAGGCTCGCAGTGAGGGTTTTCGTCGGCTGGCCGGCTATATCTTCGGCGGCAACACGACCAAGACGAAGATCACCATGACCGCACCGGTATCCCAGCAGCAGAGCGAGAAGATCGCCATGACCGCACCGGTCGCCGCTCAGCGCGATGCCAGTGGACAGTGGGTGATCCGCTTCTTCATGCCCGCTGAGGACACGATGGATACCCTGCCCACCCCGAACGACGACCGGGTACGCCTGGTCACAGTTCCCGCCGAGCGGGTCGCGGTGCGGAAGTTCTCCGGCACCGCGAGCCTGGACGCGATCGCAAGCCGTACCGATGAGTTGCTGAACACATTGCGCGACAACAACATCACGACGACCAGCACACCGTTCACCTGGTTCTACGATCCGCCGTGGACGCTGCCGTTCCGGCGACGCAATGAGGTGGTTATCAGCTTGGGCGCCGCCGGTTAGCGGTTGCCGGCGCCGAACAGCTCGAACTGGGTGAGATCCGCCAGCACCTCGGTGGCCGTCGAGAAGTCCTGGCCTGTGGAATAGAGGCTCGGTGTGGCCACCACCTGAAGGCCCGCACCCACCGCGGACTCCACACCGTTGCGGGTGTCCTCGAAGGCCAGGCATCGCCCGGCCGGCAGAGCTAGCCGCTGCAGCGCAATCCGATAGACCTCGGGGTCGGGTTTGAGCGCGGTGACGTCCTCGCCGCACACCACGGCATCGAAGCGCCCGAGATCCAGATCACCGGGGAAGCGTCGCGCCAGACCCTCCAGGTTGACGCGGCTGGTGGTGGTGGCGATGGCCAGGCGCAGTCGCGCGCTGCGCGCGTGCCGCAGTAGGTCGGCGACGCCCGGCCGTAGCTCGATCGGATAATCCGCCATCACCTCGGCGTAATGGCGGTTCTTCGCCCGGTGCAGGCGAGGCGCCAGTTCGGCGATCTGGTCTGCAGTCAGATCCGTGGACTGCGTGGAGAAGTGCTCAATGCGCTGACGTCCGCCGGTGACCAGCAGCAGGCTGCGGTATAGCGTCTGATCCCATCGATAGGGCAGTCCTTCGGCGGCAAACGCCCGGTTGAATGCCTCGCGATGCAACTCCTCCGTCTCGGCCAGGGTGCCGTCGACGTCGAAGATCAGTGCGGCGAGGTCGGGATCACCCATGCTGCCGCCACGCCTCGACCGCCTCGGCGAAGCCGTAGAGGCTGCCGATGACGACGTCCGGATTGAGTTCTTCGAGTGGTCGATCGCAATAGCCACCGCGCACCGCGACCGAGAACACCCCGGCGGCGCGCGCCGAGGCCATATCGGCCTCGCTGTCACCCACCATCACCGCGTGGGCAGGATCGACTCCGACGTGCGATAGCGCATACAGCAGCATGTCAGGCTCGGGCTTGGGCGCCAGATCGGACAGCCCCTCCTGATCTCCGAGGATGATCGCGAAGCGGTCGGACAATTCGAAGTGGTCCAGCACCGTGGTGGCGGCCGACTGCAGTTTGTTGGTCACCAACGCCACAGCACAGCCGGCCGCGGCCACGGTGTCCAGGCAGTCGACCACCCCGGGCAGCAGCGTGGTGCGCCCGGTCAGGTGGCGCGGATAGATCTCCAGCATGCGGCCGATGATGGCCTCGAACTCCGCCGGACTCGACGTCCTGCCCCTGGCTTCCAAAGCGCGACGCACCAGCACCCGGAGGCCGTGTCCGACCATCGCTCGGACATCGGCTTCCGTAAACGGCTCAAGTCCTTCGGAGGTCATCAATTCGCCGACCGCCAGGGTGATATCGGGTACCGAGTCGATCAGTGTTCCGTCCAGGTCGAAAAGGGCTGCGCGGGGCCAGGCCGGATCCACGGTCAGGCCGCCTCCACCCGGGTCACTCGGGGCGACCCTTCTCGGAATCAAGGCCACCGGAGAACACTCGACTGCTTCGGAGGTCGCCACCGGTGATGGTGGAC
>NZ_JAEMSG010000101.1 GCF_016462945.1 Mycolicibacterium sp.
CCCCCCGGTGCCGGACTGACTGCGTTGAGCCTGCCGGTGCTACGCGGTTGGCTGGCCGCCCAGGCCGGCTCGGGTGCGGCCCGCACCACGGTGGCGCGGCGCACCTCGGCGGCCAAGACGTTCACCGCGTGGGCGGCGCGGCGTGGGGTGCTGTCGGTCGACCCGGGCGCCCGGCTTCAGGTGCCCAGGGCCCGCCGCACCCTGCCGGCGGTGTTGCGCCAGGACCAGGCACTGGCCGCGATGGATGCCGCCGACCTCGGCGCCGAGCAGGGCGACCCACTGGCGCTGCGCGACCGTCTCATCGTTGAGATGCTCTACGCCACCGGAATTCGCGTCAGCGAACTGTGCGGCCTGGACGTCGACGACGTCGACAGCGACCGCCGGTTGCTGAGGGTCCTGGGCAAGGGCAACAAACAGCGCACCGTACCGTTCGGCAAGCCCGCGGGCGTAGCACTGAAGGCCTGGCTCGTCGACGGCCGCCCCACCCTGGTGACGTCGGAATCCGGTCCGGCTTTGCTGCTGGGCCCGCGCGGGCGTCGGCTTGACCCGAGGCAGGCCCGAACCGTGGTGCACCAGACCATGGCGGCCGTTGACGGCGCTCCCGATATCGGACCGCACGGACTGCGCCACAGTGCGGCCACCCATCTGCTCGAAGGCGGGGCGGACCTGCGCGTCGTGCAGGAACTCCTGGGCCACACCAGCCTGGCCACCACTCAGCTCTATACCCACGTCACCGTCGCCCGGCTGCGTGCCGTCCACGACCAGGCCCACCCGAGGGCCTGACCCGCGTTACCGGTTCAGCGGCTTGAGCCGAACCGGCGTCGTCATGAGCAGCCCCAGCGGATCGACGTAATCGGCCCGAGAGGCCGGCCCCCACATCGCACCCCAGTGCAGGCAGGCCGGGGCCGGACAGCCGGGGTGCCCGGCCGCGAGCCGACCAAGCGGCGTCGAACCATCGACGAGCTGACCCGGCCGCACCACCGCCTCCACCGGTTCGTAGCTGGTCCGCAGCCCGCCGGGGTGAGCCACCGACACTACCGGCCGACCGGCCAACACCCCGGCGAACACCACGGTTCCCGCCCCGGCCGCATACACCGGCTGACCTGGGGAACCGGTCAGATCGACACCCCGATGGCCGGGCCGCCAGTCCGGTGACGGCGCATCGAACAGCCGGGTGATGGGCGGAACCCCCGGCCGCAGCGGCCACCGCAGCCCGATATCGTCGGCGCGGGCCGGCGCCGCCCATACCAACACCACGACCAGAGCCGCACTCAACCGCATCAATCCAGTTCAGCACCCCCGCGATCGGTACTCTGTCACGGTGATCGCCGATTGGGGATCAGCAGCTGGCTGTGTGTAAACTCAGACCTGCAATTCGCGCAAGCGGATTGACTCCGCGCGCCTGATGGCAGGGTCGCAAGCCGACATTTGCCCGCGTATGCCAGTTGGTCCCGTTCCGACGGGTCGGTATGCGCGCAGTCGCCAGGGCCCGGCTTCACACGAAGCCAGGCGACAACTGACATAGAGGAATACACGACATGGCTGTTGTAACCATGAAGCAGCTGCTTGACAGCGGTGCTCACTTCGGGCATCAAACCCGACGCTGGAATCCCAAGATGAAGCGGTTCATCTTCACCGACCGCAACGGCATCTACATCATCGATCTTCAGCAGACGCTGACCTTCATCGACAAGGCCTACGAGTTCGTCAAAGAGACTGTTGCGCATGGCGGTTCGGTGATGTTCGTCGGCACCAAGAAGCAGGCACAGGAGTCCGTTGCCGAAGAGGCGACCCGCGTCGGCATGCCCTATGTCAACCAGCGCTGGCTCGGTGGCATGCTCACCAACTTCTCCACCGTGCACAAGCGCCTGCAACGCCTCAAGGAACTGGAGGCCATGGAGCAGACCGGTGGCTTCGAGGGTCGCACCAAGAAGGAAATCCTGATGCTCACCCGCGAGAAGAACAAGCTCGAGCGCAGCCTCGGCGGTATCCGCGATATGAACAAGGTGCCCTCGGCCATCTGGGTCGTCGACACCAACAAAGAACATCTCGCCGTCGCGGAGGCCCGCAAGCTCAACATCCCGATCATCGCGATCCTCGACACCAACTGTGACCCGGATCTGGTCGACTACCCGATCCCGGGCAATGATGACGCGATCCGTTCGGCCGCGCTGCTGACCAAGGTCATCGCCTCGGCGGTGGCTGAGGGTCTGCAGGCCCGCGGCGGTGCCGGAGGCGGTGACAAGGCGGGTACCGATTCCGGGGCCGCGGCTGAGCCGCTGGCCGAGTGGGAGCAGGAGTTGCTGGCCAGCGCGGCCATCGAGTCGGCTCCGACCGAGTCCGGCCCGGTCGCAGACGAGTCGGTGACCGTCGAAGTCACGGAAGGCTGAGATGGCTGACTACACCGCCGCCGACGTCAAGCGGCTTCGCGAATTGACCGGCTCAGGAATGTTGGACTGCAAGAACGCACTCGCTTCCAACGGGGGCGACTTCGACAAGGCGGTCGAGGCATTGCGGATCAAGGGCGCCAAGGATGTCGGCAAGCGCGCCGAGCGGGCCACCGCCGAGGGGTTGGTGGCGGCCAAGGGAGGCGCGCTGATCGAACTCAACTCCGAGACCGACTTCGTGGCCAAAAACGCCGAGTTCCGCAAACTCGCCGAGCAGGTCGTCGACGCCGCACTGGCCGCCAAGGCCGCCGACGTCGACGCCCTCAACGCGGCGAAGATCGGCGACAAGACCGTCGAGGAGACCATCGCCGAGTTGTCGGCCAAGATCGGCGAGAAGCTGGTGTTGCGACGGGCGCAGTATTTCGACGGCAACGTCGAGACCTACCTGCACAAGCGTGCCGCCGACCTGCCGCCCGCAGTGGGCGTGCTGGTCGAGTTCGAATCCGGTGCTGCCGCACAGGGTAAGGATGCCGCGCACGCGGTGGCCCTGCAGATCGCCGCACTCAAGGCTCGCTACCTCACCCGCGACGAGGTGCCCGAAGATCTCATCGCCAACGAGCGTCGCATCGCCGAGGAGACCGCCAAGGCCGAGGGCAAGCCCGAGGCTGCGCTGGCCAAGATCGTCGAAGGTCGCATCACCGGGTTCTATAAGGACGTCGTGCTGCTCGATCAGCCGTCGGTGTCCGATAACAAGAAGTCGGTCAAGGCACTGCTCGATGAGGCCGGCGTGACCGTGACCCGGTTCGTCCGCTTCGAGGTGGGCCAGGCCTGACGGGCCGGGGTCCGCGATATGAGGCATGTAAACGCCTTCGGCGACGACGCACTCGGCGATCTCGACGCCGTCGCGTTGGTCGATGCGATGCGCACCGGCAAGGTGTCATCGGCGGAGTTGGTCGAGGCTGCGATCGCCCGCGAACAGTCGGTCAACCCGGCCCTCAACGGATTGGCGCACGAGAGGTTCGAGCAGGCCCGGGCACAGGCTGCCACCCGCCAAGGCGGGTACTTCGACGGCGTACCGACGTTCATCAAGGACAACGTCGACGTCGAAGGTATGCCCACCATGCAGGGTACCGACGCCTGGGACCCGCGGCCGCAAACCAGCCACGGTGACTTCGCAAAGTTCTTTCTGGCCACCGGTCTGATTCCGCTGGGCAAGACCCAACTGTCGGAGTTCGGTTTCAGCGCCTCCGCTGAACATCCGCGTATCGGTGCGGTGCGCAATCCATGGGACACCGACTACACCGCGGGCGCGTCGTCGTCGGGGTCGGGTGCCTTCGTCGCCGCCGGTGTGGTGCCCATCGCCCACGCCAATGACGGTGGCGGTTCGATCCGGATTCCGGCCGCCTGCAACGGCCTCGTTGGCCTCAAGCCGTCACGGGGTCGACTGCCGCTGGACAAGATGTCGCGCCAGATGCCGGTGCGACTGGTCAATGACGGGGTGCTGACCCGTTCGGTCCGCGACACCGCGGCGTTTTACCGGGAGGGAGAACGTATCTGGCGCAACCGTGCGTTACTGCCCATCGGTGCGGTCACCGCGCCCGGCCGTGAGCGGCTACGGATTGCCGTCGTTACCCGCTCGCTGAACCGCGACTGCAGCCCGGAGATGCGCGCTCACACCCTGCAGACCGCGGCTCTTCTCGAAGGCCTCGGTCACCGGGTCACCCACCTCGACAACAACCCGATCCCGGCCACCTTCGCCGACGACTTTCTCATCTACTGGGCCTCGCTGGCCATGACCCTGGTGCGCACCGGCAAGCGCACCTTCGGGCCGAGCTTCGATCGCGAACGGCTGGACAATCTCACCCTCGGGCTTGATCGTCACGCGACGCGCAATCTGCACCGATTGCCGTTGGCCATCACCCGGCTGCGCCGGCTGCGCAAGGTCACCGAACGGCTTTACCGCGACTACGACGTCATGCTGATGCCGACACTGGCCGAGGAGACTCCGCGCATCGGCCATCTCGACCCCACCGCGGACTATCAGCAGGTGATCGATCGACTGGTGGACTGGGTGGCGTTCACACCGCTGCAAAACGCCACCGGGGAACCGGCGATCTCGTTGCCGCTGAACTCCTCGGTCCCGGGCATGCCGGTGGGCATGATGTTCAGCGCCCCACTCGGCCACGAGCGGCGACTGCTGGAACTGGCTTTCGAACTGGAGGCGGCAAAGCCGTGGGCTCGGATCCAGGCCGGGGCATCGGCCTAATCCAGGGCCTGATTCGGGAATAGCCCCGGGATGAACGGGCCTGCGGTGATGAGGCAGGATAAGATCGCTGTTCCGGCCCCATCGGAACGGCACTCTCATACCAGCCCCGACGAATCCGAGGAGTCTGATGGGGGAGCCCACGACCACGAACGGCGCCGTACCTGCTCCACACCCCGGGTATTCGCGGGTCCTGCTCAAACTCGGTGGTGAGATGTTCGGTGGCGGCTCGGTGGGCCTGGATCCGGATGTGGTGGCACAGGTCGCCCGCCAGATCGCCGAAGTCGTGCGCAGCGGCGTTCAGATGGCCGTGGTGATCGGCGGTGGCAACTTCTTCCGCGGCGCGCAGCTTCAGCAGCGCGGGATGGAGCGAACCCGTTCGGACTATATGGGCATGCTCGGGACCGTGATGAACAGCCTTGCGCTACAAGACTTTCTCGAGCAGGAAGGAATCGTCACCCGCGTCCAGACCGCCATCACCATGGGTCAGGTCGCCGAACCCTACATCCCACTGCGAGCCCGACGTCACCTGGAAAAGGGACGCGTGGTGATCTTCGGCGCCGGAATGGGGCTTCCGTACTTCTCCACCGATACCACCGCCGCGCAGCGCGCTTTGGAGATCGGTGCCGAGGTGGTGCTGATGGCCAAAGCGGTCGACGGGGTGTTCACCGACGACCCGCGGAGCAACCCGGATGCCGAACTGCTGACCGAGATCAGCCACCGGGAGGTCATCGATCGCGGCCTGCGGGTTGCCGACGCCACCGCCTTCAGTCTCTGTATGGACAACGGAATGCCGATCCTGGTGTTCAACCTGCTGACGAGTGGGAACATTGCCCGCGCGGTCGCGGGTGAGAAGATCGGGACACTGGTCAGCACGTGAGCGATGAGGAGGAGTGGCGCCGATGATGCGCGCCGACGACGATGCAGAGCGAAGCGATGAGGAGGAGTGGCGCCGATGATAGAAGAAGCCATCTTCGATGCTGAAGAGAAGATGGAGAAGGCCGTCGCGGTTGCCCGCGATGATCTGTCATCCATCCGCACCGGCCGCGCCAACCCCGGCATGTTCTCCCGCATCGTCATCGATTACTACGGCACGCCCACCCCCATCACCCAGATCTGCAGTATCAATGTGCCGGAGGCACGCATGGTCGTCATCAAGCCCTACGAGGCATCCCAGCTCAAACCGATCGAAGAATCGATCCGTAACTCTGACCTCGGCGTCAACCCGACCAATGACGGCAACATCATCCGGGTGGCCATCCCGCAACTCACCGAGGAACGCCGCCGCGAACTGGTCAAGCAGGCCAAGGCCAAGGGCGAGGACGCCAAGGTGTCGGTTCGCAATATCCGTCGTCGTGCGATGGAGGAACTGCACCGCATCCGCAAGGACGGCGAAGCGGGTGAAGATGAGGTGGGTCGCGCAGAAAAGGACCTCGACAAGTCCACCGCGCAGTACATCGCGCACATCGACGATCACGTCAAGCACAAGGAAGGCGAACTGCTCGAGGTTTGAGGACCTCGACAGCAAGCCACTGTGGCTGACACAGACTCCGGGGGCCGTACCCCCGAGGCGCCGACACAGCCGGCGAAGACGTCGCGCGCCGGCCGCGATCTTCCCGCCGCGATAGGCGTCAGTCTTCTGCTGGGCGGCACCATCATTGCCATCCTGTTGTTGGCACCCAGGGTGTGGGTCGCGTTGGTAGCCGCGGGGATGGCCGTGGCCACCCACGAGGTGGTGCGGCGGCTGCGCACGGCCGGGTACTCCATCCCGGTGCTACCACTGTTGGTGGGTGGGCAGGCCATGATTTGGCTGACCTGGCCATTCGGCCCGGCCGGGGCGCTGGGGGGTTTCGGCGCGACGGTGTTGGTCTGCCTGATCTGGCGGCTGTTGAGCCACGGTCTGAAGGGCCAGCCGGTCAACTATCTGCGCGACGTCTCCGCCACGATCCTCATCGCCGCGTGGATCCCGCTGTGCGGGGCGTTCGCCGTACTGCTGGTCTACCCGTCGGATGGTTACGCCCGGGTATTCGCACTCATGCTGGGCGTGACCTTCTCCGATATCGGTGGGTACACGGCCGGCGTGCTGTTCGGCAAGCACCGCATGGTCCCGGCGATCAGCCCGAAGAAGTCCTGGGAGGGTTTCGCGGGTTCGCTGATCTGCGGAACCACCGGGGCGGTGATCGCCGTGGTCTTCCTCATGCACAAGCCGGCCTGGGTCGGCGTTCCGTTGGGTGTGATGCTCGTTCTCACCGCGACTCTCGGCGATCTGGTGGAGTCTCAGGTCAAACGTGACCTCGGCATCAAGGATATGGGCACACTGCTGCCCGGCCACGGCGGCCTGATGGACCGAATCGACGGCGTCCTGCCGTCATCGGTCGCCACCTGGATCGTCCTGACGTTGCTGGCGTGATGGAACAGGAACTGGTCTTCGAGGCGCCACGGCGTGGGCTGCCGCCGCGTCACTTCGCCGATCTCGATGCCGAGGCTCGCACCGCCGCCGTCACCGAACTCGGCCTGCCGGCGTTTCGCGCCAAACAACTCGCGGCTCAGTACTACGCGCGACTGCTCGCCGATCCGCGCGAGATGACTGATCTGCCCGCGGTGGTCCGTGAGACGGTGGCCGACGCATTGTTTCCACCGCTGCTCTCGGTGGTGCGCGAGATCGAATGTGACGCCGGCGATACCCGAAAGACATTGTGGCGCGGCCACGATGGCACCACCTTCGAGTCAGTGCTGATGCGCTACCCGAACCGCAACACCGTCTGTATTTCCTCGCAGGCGGGTTGTGGAATGGCGTGTCCGTTCTGCGCCACCGGTCAGGGTGGACTCACCCGTAACCTGAGCGCCGCAGAGATTCTCGAACAGGTGCGTGCCGCCGCGGTCACCCTGCGCGACATGCCGAGAAACGGACCCGGTGGTGCCCGGCTGTCCAATGTGGTGTTCATGGGCATGGGGGAGCCGTTGGCCAACTACGCCCGCGTGCTCGGCGCCGTCGAGCGCATCACCGCAGCGCCGCCGGACGGTTTCGGCATCTCGGCGCGGGCAGTGACGGTGTCGACAGTGGGCCTGGCGCCAGCGATCCGCAAACTGGCCGACGAGAATCTCAGCGTGACACTCGCCGTCTCGCTGCACACCCCCGACGATGAACTGCGTGACACTCTGGTGCCGGTGAACAATCGCTGGAAGATCAGCGAGGTGCTCGATGCGGCCCGCTACTACGCCGACGTCACTGGGCGTCGGGTATCGATCGAATACGCACTCATCCGCGATATCAACGATCAGGGCTGGCGGGCCGACCTCTTGGGCCACATCTTGCACCGCGCACTGGGTTCGCTGGTGCACGTCAACCTGATTCCACTCAACCCGACACCGGGCAGCGAGTGGGATGCCAGTCCGAAGCCGGTTGAGCGTGAGTTCGTACGACGGGTTTTGGCGCAGGGGGTGTCATGCACGGTGCGCGACACCAGGGGACGAGAAATCGCCGCCGCGTGTGGACAGCTGGCCGCTGAAAGCTAACGCAGGAAGCCGCGCCGACGCAGAACGAAGTCCCGCACGATCACAAACGCCACGATCGCGGCGAAGGCGAGCAGGAACCAGTTCTCCACGTGGCCGATGTGGTTGCCGTGCATCATTCCCAGCAGGAACACGACAATGAAGCCGCCCAGCGCGTACCAGGTGCGGTAGGTGATCTTGCTCCAACCCCAGGCCGCCGACGGCACATCGGCGGAATCGACCTCCGAGTAACGTTCCACTTCGGCCTTGGCCACGGCGGCCTCCTGTCGACTTGAATCCGGGTTCCTTGAGTCCGCCTTGATTGTGGCACATCCGCCTCAGCCAAGCAGCCCGTACCTCCTCAGCGCCTCGGCGCGTTCGGCCCCGTGATCGACGATAGGCTCCGGGTATCCGGGGGGGCGCCCGGCCTTGAGTTTGTGGACTTCGGCGGTATCGGCCAGTTCGTGCACCCACCGCCGCACGTAGTCGCCGGATGGATCGAATTTCTCGCCCTGGGTGGTCGGGTTGAACACCCGGAAGTATGGCGCGGCGTCGGTGCCGGTGCCCGCTGCCCACTGCCAGCCGTGCTGGTTGCTGGCCATATCGGCGTCGACGAGTTGCTCGAGGAACCACCGTGCGCCCCACTGCCACGGCAGGTGCAGATCCTTGACCAGAAATGACGCCACGATCATCCGGACGCGGTTATGCATGAAGCCGGTTTCGGTGAGTTGGCGCATCCCGGCATCGACGATGGGGTAGCCGGTGCGGCCCCGCTTCCACGATTCGAAGGCCGCCTTGGCTTGCGGCCCGGTGTCGACCTCGATGGCGTCGAAGTTCGGGTTCCAGTTGTGCCACGCACTGCGCGGCCACTGGTGCAGCACCGATGCGTAGAAGTCGCGGAAGGCCAATTCGCGGAGGTAGGCCGCGGGCCCGGAGTCGTGCGAGCCGAGGTCGGCCGCCATGGTCCGCGGGTGGATGGTGCCGAACTTCAGGTGTGCCGACATCCGGCTGGTTCCTGGTTTGTCGGGCCGGTCGCGGTCGGTGGAATAGTCCTCGATAGTGCCCGCGAGGAACTCTGCCCACCGGCGTCGTGCTTCGGCTTCACCAGCTGGAACATCCAGTGCCACAACGGGATCTGGTGCATCAACCCGGTCTGGAAGCGCGGAGAAGCGGTCCGGGTTGATCCAGCTGACGGTGGCCGGATCGGATTGAGCGGGAGCGCGCCAGCCGACTTCGCGCCAGCGCCGGAAGAACGGTGTGAATACCTTGTATGGGCTGCCGTCGTCCTTGGTGACCCGACCCGGCGATACCAGATAGGGCGACCCGGTGGCCACGAGTGGGATGCCAGCCAGCGCCGCGGCGACCGCCGCGTCGCGGCGTGTCCCGAACGGGCTGAAGTCGGCGGAGATATGCACGGACTTGGCGCTGATCGCCGCGGCGATCTGTGGAATCTGCGCCTCGGGGCGACCGCGGGTGATCAGCAGTCGTCCGCCGAGAGAATCGTTCAGGGCGCGCAGCGAGTCCCCGAGGAATTGCAGCCGACGCATGCCGGCGCTCGCCTCCAGTCGTGGATCGAGCACGAAGCAGGCCAGCACCTCAGAGCCGTCGGCGGCGGCATCAAGCATGGGCGGCAGGTCGCGCAGTCTCAGGTCGCGGCGGAACCACAGCAGCGTCGACGGCATACCCCCATGTTGCCCTGTCGCCCCGCGCGAAAGGAGGGCCGGTCGCTTACGCGACCGGCCCTCCCTGTTGACGTGGCTCTGCTAGGGCGTTGTTGTCGTGGTCATCGACGGCGCCATCGACGTTGTCGCCGGGGTGGCCGGCGGCGTCAGAACGGTGTCGATCAGGTACAGCGTCGCGTTGGCGGTCTTGATGCCGCCGCAGACGACGGAAGCGCCGTTGACCATCAGCGCATCACCGGAGCCGGTGACCTCCAAGGTGTCACCCTGGACGGTGGTGTGCTCGCCGACGACTTTCGAGGGATCGGCCTGGCCGGACACCACGTGGTAGGTCAGGATCCCCGAGAGCAGATCCGAGTCGGTCTTGAGTTTCTCGATGGTGGCCGCGTCGATCTTGCCGAACGCATCATCGGTGGGGGCGAAGACGGTGAACTGTCCGTTGTTGAGCGTGTCCACCAGGTTGACGTTGGGGTTCAACTTGCCCGACAGTGCCGAGGCGAGCGTGGTCAGCACGGGGCTGTTTCCGGCGGCGGTTGCGACCGGATCCGCGGCCAGGCCTGCGACCGATCCCGGGCCGGTGGGGTTAGCGGCCGCGTAGGCAGCGCAGCCCGCTCCGACGGGTTCACCGGCAGCCGGCGCGGCGATCGCAGAGCTCATGGCTGAGGTTGCCGACGAGGCAGCCGACGATGCCATCTCGGTCGCCGACGAAGTGGCTTCCTTGGTGGCCGACGAGCAGCCCGAAAGAGCCAGGGCGGTGACGGCGGCCAAACCCGCGGCGGTGAGTACTGAACGCTGGGACATCATCTATTCGTTCTCCTGCTTGGTCCGGGTTGAACACGACCGAGGGCCGGCCGCGTTAGACATACGATCCCACTATAGACACG
>NZ_JAEMSG010000102.1 GCF_016462945.1 Mycolicibacterium sp.
GACCGGGGATGAGAGGTCCGCTCTGCACCGGTTGGGCGCCGGCCGGGCTCAGCCCCGTCGGCAACGGCGGCAAGTTGATTCCGAACTGCGATAGCCCCTGCTGCAGTGCAGACAGGATCTCGTTGGGCAGGTCGGTGACGACCGCCGCCCGGGTGAATTCACGGTGTTCGAGCGCCGTTTGAGGGGACAGCTCGATCACAGCAAGTGCTACAAAAGGAGTAGCGACGGCCAGGGCACCGACTGCGCTCATGGCTGTCGAGATCTTGCGTCGACGTCGGTTCGGCACGGGAGTCTCCTTCAATCTGAACTGGGTAGGTTCAAGTTTTTGAACCTCGGTGGGAATTTCTTCGCCAGTCCCGAATCCGGCCCGTTGCCGACGTCGAAAGCTAGCTCTCTGATGGTACGTCTGAGGTTGGTGTGACTGGAGTGACGATGCGGAATCGTGAGCCAATCGCGACATTGAGCCCCTGCGGTCTGCGGTCAATTTCACCCGGAATGCCGCGGTTCGCGATGGGGTTCGGACCGCCGGAGTCCGATAACCTGAGTGCCAATGACCTCCAATGACCTCATTGTCGTGGGCTCGGGATTCTTCGGCCTGACGATCGCTGAACGAGCGGCTACCCAACTCGGCAAGCGGGTCTTGGTCATCGACCGTCGTGGGCATATCGGCGGCAACGCCTATTCCGAAGCCGAACCACAGACCGGTATTGAGATCCACCGTTATGGCGCCCATCTGTTCCACACTTCGAACAAACGGGTGTGGGACTACGCGCGCCAGTTCACCGACTTCACCGACTACCAGCATCGGGTATTCGCCATGCATGGCCGACAGGCCTATCAATTCCCGATGGGGTTGGGCCTGGTTTCGCAGTTCTTCGGCCGCCACTACAGCCCGGCCGAAGCGCGTGCGCTGATCGCTGAGCAGGCTGCTGAGATCGACACCGCGGATGCGAAGAATCTGGAGGAGAAGGCGATCTCGCTCATCGGCCGCCCGCTCTACGAGGCCTTCGTGAAGGGCTACACAGCTAAGCAGTGGCAGACCGACCCCAAGGAACTGCCCGCGTCGATCATCAGCCGGCTGCCCGTCCGCTACACCTTCGACAACCGCTATTTCAACGACACCTACGAGGGTCTGCCGGTCGACGGCTATACCGCCTGGTTGCAGAAGATGGCTGCTGACGACCGGATCGAGGTGCGCACCGACACCGACTGGTTCGACGTGCGCGACGAACTTCGGGCGGCATCCCCGGAGGCACCGGTCGTGTACACCGGTCCGCTGGACCGCTACTTCGACTATGTCGACGGACGGCTCGGCTGGCGCACCCTGGACTTCGAGGTCGAGGTACTCGACTGCGCTGATTTCCAAGGCACACCGGTGATGAACTACAACGACCCGGACGTGCCCTTCACCCGCATCCACGAGTTCCGCCATTTCCACCCCGAACGTGACTACCCACACGACAAGACGGTGATCATGCGTGAGTACTCGCGATTCGCCGACGCCGATGACGAGCCCTACTATCCGATCAATACCGATGCCGACCGCGAGGTACTCGCCGCCTATCGAAACCGCGCCAAGGAGGAGACCTCCGCGGCGAACGTCTTGTTCGGTGGCAGGCTGGGGACCTACCGGTACCTGGATATGCACATGGCAATTGCGAGTGCGCTGAACATGTACGACAACATCCTGGCGCCTCACCTGCGCGACGGAGCGCCGTTGATTGATACCGACGCCGACGGAAGCAGTACAGCATGAGCGAAATCCCCTCCGGGCCTATCGTTGCGGGTGAGTCCCGGGCGGTGAGCCTGCTCGCGCGGGTAATCCTGCCGCGGCCCGGCGAACCACTCGATGTGCGCAAGCTCTATATCGAGGAGTCTGAGACCAACGCGCGCCGTGCCCATGCCGCCAGCCGCACCGAGTTGCAGATCGGCTCCGAGTCCGAGGTGTCTTTCGCCACCTATTTCAACGCATTTCCGGCCAGCTACTGGCGACGCTGGTCCACCTTGGAATCGGTGGTTTTGCGGGTCGAGTTGACCGGTGCGGCCCGAGTGGACGTCTACCGCTCCAAGGCCACCGGTGCCCGCATCAGTGTGGGCGGCGGCCAGACCGTCAGCGTTAGCGAATCTGCCCCTGCTACAACTGAATTCGAGATCGGGCTCGAGCCGTTCGAAGACGGCGGCTGGATCTGGTTCGACATCACCACCGACACCGAGTGCGCCATGCATAGTGCTGCCTGGTTCGCGCCGGTGTCGGCACCCGGTCGAGCCAATATCGCCGTCGGGATTCCGACCTTCAACCGGCCCGCCGACTGCGTCAACGCGTTGTATGCGCTGACCTCGGACCCTTTGGTGGATGAGGTGGTCGGCTCGGTCATCGTGGTCGATCAGGGTACTGACAGGGCCGTCGCTCATCCCGGCTTCGATAACGCCGCGGCTGCGCTCGGGCGCCGGTTGTCAATCCACAACCAGCCGAATCTCGGCGGTTCCGGCGGTTACAGCCGGGTGATGTACGAGGCATTGAAAAACACCGACTGCGAACAGATCCTGTTCATGGATGACGATATCCGGATCGAACCGGATTCCATCCTTCGTGCGTTGGCGCTCAGCCGGTTCGCGAAGGCACCCACGCTCATCGGCGGCCAGATGCTCAACCTGCAGGAGCCATCACACCTGCACGTCATGGGTGAAGTGATCGACCGAGCCAACTTCATGTGGACCAATGCACCGCACACCGCCTACGACCACGACTTCGCCGAGTATCCCCTCTCCGGTGATGACGAGGAGGGCCGCAGCGCACTGCTGCACCGGCGCATCGATGTCGACTACAACGGCTGGTGGATGTGCATGATCCCGCGTCAGGTCGCCGAAGAATTGGGTCAGCCGTTGCCGTTGTTCATCAAGTGGGACGACGCTGACTACGGGTTGCGCGCAGGCGAGCATGGCTACGGAACAGTGACCATGCCCGGCACGGCCATCTGGCATATGGCATGGAGTGACAAGGACGACGCGATCGACTGGCAGGCCTACTTCCACCTGCGGAACCGACTGGTGGTCTCCGCCATGCACTGGGATGCACCGGTGCGCGGTCTGCTGGTCAGTTCGTGGAAGGCAACCGTCAAACACCTGCTGTGCCTCGAGTATTCGACGGTTGCAATCCAGAACAAGGCCATCGCCGATTTCCTCGCCGGCCCAGAGCACATCTTCTCGATACTGGAGTCAGCACTTCCGGAGGTTCGCGCGATGCGCCAGAATTACCCGGACGCGGTTGTTGTTCCCGGCGCCACATCACTACCCGCGCCTAGCGGGCGAACCAAAGTCCACAAACCTCCGGTAGCGCTGCCCGCCATCGGTCTACGACTTGCGCGCGGCGTCATTCACCAACTCCGCAAAGCGAACCCGGATCACCATCACCGGCCGCAACTCAACGTGCCCACTCAGGATGCGCGCTGGTTTCTGTTGTGCAAGCTAGACGGCGTGACAGTGACCACGGCCGACGGCCGTGGCGTGGTCTACCGGCAGCGCGACCGCGCCAAAATGTTCGCACTTCTGCGGGCGTCATTGCGCCAGCACATCCAGTTGGCTCGCAAGTACGACCACCTGCGCAAGGTCTATCGAGAGGCATTGCCGGTGCTGTCCAGCCAGCAGAAGTGGGAGACGGTGCTGTTTGACGAATCGTCGGTCGGTGGCTGACGCCGCTGGCCCGCCGAGCGGCGAGGTGGCGGTCTTGATCGACGTGCAATCGACGCTGTCCGCACCGCCCGTCGTCACAGCGGCGCGCGCGATGTCTCATTTCGGTGAGCACGCGGCCGGCTGGGTCGGCCTCTCCGTGGCGGGTGCCCTGCTGGTGCCGGGGCGCCGTCGTGAATGGCTGCTCGTCGGGGTAGGTTCGGTCGCCGCGCACGCCGCGTCGATTTTGATCAAGATGGTTGTTCGACGCAAAAGACCGCATCACCCCGGTATCGCGGTCAAAGCTGGAACGCCAAGCTCGCTGAGCTTCCCATCGGCACACGCGACCTCCACCACGGCCGCGGCTATGCTGCTGTGCCGTGCCACCCGGTCTCCTCTGCCGCTGGCTCTGGTGCCGTTGATGGCGCTATCACGGTTGGTGCTTGGCGTGCACTATCCGACGGACGTGCTCGCCGGGGTCATCGTCGGCGCCACCGTGGCGCGGACCGCTACCCATCTCGCCGGCCCCCACAAGGAGACGCCAAGTGAGCGATCATGAGTGAGGCGCGGGTCGCCGGTCCGCCGAGCAACCTCTTCGCCGCCATCATCAAAGCCATCCGGCCTCGCCAGTGGGTGAAGAACCTCTTGGTATTGGCTGCACCGCTGGCTGCCCTCGGCGGCGACGTCAGCTACGACTTCGGCGACGTGGCATTCAAGGTGGCAATTGCGTTCGCCGTCTTCTGCATGGCGGCCTCGGCGATCTACCTCGTCAACGACGCACGAGATGTGGAGGCCGACCGGGCCCATCCGACCAAACAGTTCCGGCCGATCGCAGCCGGCGTGCTGCCGGTCGGGCTTGCCTACGCGATAGCGACTTCGCTCGGGATCGTGTGCCTGGCGATCTCGTGGTGGCTGAACCCCCACCTTGCCGTGGCGATGGCGGTCTACCTCCTAGTCCAGCTGGCGTACTGCTTCGGGCTCAAACACCAAGCGGTGCTTGATATCTGCATTGTTTCGTCCGGATTCTTGATCCGCGCGATCGCCGGTGGTGTTGCTGCGGGTATCCCGCTGTCGCAGTGGTTCCTGATGGTGATGGCCTTTGGGTCACTGTTCATGGCGGCCGGCAAGCGCTATGCCGAATTGCAACTGTCCGAGCGCACCGGCGCCAAGATCCGCAAGTCGCTGGAGAGTTACACCAGCACCTACCTGACATTCGTCTGGACGTTGTCGGCCACGGCCGTCGTCCTCTGCTATGCGCTGTGGGCATTCGAGCGTGGCGGTAGAACCGGTTCGTGGTTCGCCGTGTCGATCATCCCGTTCACGATCGCAATCATGCGGTATGCGGTCGACATCGACGGTGGACTGGCCGGCGAGCCGGAGGAGATCGCCCTGCGCGATCGTGTGCTGCAACTGCTGGCACTGACCTGGATCGGAACCGTCATTGCTGCCGTCGTCCTCGGTTAGCCCGCCGGCCGCCAGCCCGGCCGAACTCCACACCGACTCGCCGGTAACCCGTCCGGGCCGTCCGGACTGGCCGGCGTTTCCCTGCACCGCGTTCACCAGGATCAGCCTGTGGGCCGGCGTGGTGGTTGTCTCCGCGTTGTGGGCATGGGGCGCATGGCAGCGACGCTGGACCGCAGATGACGGCCTCATCGTCCTGCGCACCATCCGAAACCTGTTGGCGGGCAACGGTCCGGTGTTCAATCCCGGCGAGCGGATCGAGTCCAACACCTCCGCCGCATGGACCTACCTCACCTACTTCGGCAGCCTGATCGGCGGGCCGATGCGCCTGGAGTATGTCGCGCTGGCGCTGGCGCTGGGTTTAAGTGTGGCCGGCGTGGCGATGGTCATGGTGGGCACCGCCCGGCTGCACGCACCGAGCCTTTCTGATCGGCGCGCGCTGATCCTGCCGGCAGGCGCACTGGTGTATATCGCAATCCCGCCGGCGCGTGACTTCGCCACCTCCGGCCTGGAGAACGGTCTGGTAACCGCCTGGCTGGGTCTGCTGTGGTGGATGATGGTGTGCTGGGGGCAGGCCCGCGGGAGTCGGCCGTGGTTCAGTGCCGCACTGGCATTCGTGGCCGGGTTGAGTGTTCTGGTGCGGCCGGAGCTGGCACTCATCGGCGGACTAGCGCTGGTGATGATGCTTGTTGCCGTGCGGGACTGGCAACGCCGGATGTTGATCCTGGTAGCGGGTGGACTGCTGCCCGTCGGTTACCAGATTTTCCGGATGGGGTATTACGGGCTGTTGGTGCCGCAGACTGCGCTGGCCAAGGACGCCTCCGGCAGTAAGTGGGGCCAAGGACTGATCTACCTGAACAATTTCACCGCGCCCTACGCGCTGTGGATCCCGCTGGTGCTCTTGGTTGCGCTGGGGCTGATGCTGCCGGCCGGGCGGGGTCGTCGCACCCAGGCCCCGGTCGACCAGACCCGATTGGCCTCATGGGTGCAGAGTCCGGTTGCCGTCGTCGTCTTCATGCTTCTCAGCGGTGTGTTGCAAGCCCTGTACTGGATACGGCAGGGCGGCGACTTCATGCACGGTCGGGTTTTGCTGGCGCCGGCGTTCTGCCTGCTGGCTCCGATATCGGTGATACCGGTCGTGGTCGCCGACGGCACCGCGTTCGACGTGTTCAAACGGGGGAAGGGGGATCTGCTGGGTGGCGCCACCGTGGCGCTGTGGCTGGGGCTGGCGGGCTGGGCACTATGGGCCGCCAACGCACCGGGCATGGGCTCTGACGCCACCCGCGTGACGTATTCCGGGATCGTCGACGAGCGGGAGTTTTATTCCCAGGCCACCGGCCACGCGCACCCGCTGACCGCCGCCGACTATCTCGATTACCCACGCATGCGCTCGGTTCTGGTCGCCATCAACAACACCCCGGACGGTGCGCTACTACTGCCGTCTGGAAACTACGACGTGTGGGAC
Source organism: Mycolicibacterium sp. (assembly GCF_016462945.1). Lineage (GTDB taxonomy): Bacteria > Actinomycetota > Actinomycetes > Mycobacteriales > Mycobacteriaceae > Mycobacterium. The sequence continues at coordinate 6,593 of NZ_JAEMSG010000102.1, forward strand.
GTGGTGCCGGCCCTGCCGCCCCCGCCGCCACCTCCGGGCATGCCGATGGACAGCTGGCGTCGCGAAATAGCCCCGCACACAGTCTTTTTCACCAACCTCGGCATGGTGGGCATGAACGTCGGACTCAGCACCCGGGTCATCGACCAGATCGGTCTCGTCAACCCGCTGGCTGCGCACACGGCGCGTCTGGTGGATGCGCGCATCGGCCATGACAAGAACCTGTTCCCGGATTGGGCGGTCGCGGAAGGGCCGTGGCTCAAGGAACGCCCCTACATCCCCGAGTACCTCGACGAGGGGTGGATCCGGGAGGCAGGCATCGCACTGACCTGCCCGGAGACCGTCGAGAAGCTCGAGTCGATCCGCGCGCCCATGAGCGTGCCCCGGTTCATCGGCAACCTGCACCATGCCTTGGAGTTCACCCGCTATCGGATCGACCGAGTACCCCAGTACGAGCTTCTGCGCTGTGGTCTGCCCCAGCCGCCGCCGGAAAGTCCGCCCTACACCGGGCTCCCGGCGACCGGACCCTGATCACCGACGATGACGAACGCAGTCGGGTCACCCGGGCCGGCTGACCCGGTGGCGACCATCGGCACCAATACCGGAACCGCCCGGTGGTGGGTGTGATTCACTACGATTCGGCGTCCAGTCGGATAAGCGACCTGGATGAGTCGACGTGAGGTGGGTATGCGCAGTCTGCTGAATCTGTTCCGGATCCTGTGTGCCGCGGTGATAACCCTGGGCGGATGGGGTGCGATGGCGCCGGCTGCCACGGCCGCCGGTGTCGAATACCTGATGGTCCCGTCCGCGGCCATGGGCCGTGATATCCCCGTCGCTTTCTCCGGCGGTGGCCCACATGCCGTGGTGCTTCTCGATGCGTTTAATGCCGGCCCCGATGTCAGTAACTGGGTGACCTTGGGAAATGCGATGAGCACCCTGGGCGGCAAGGGGCTCTCAGTGGCTGCCCCGGCCGGCGGCGCCTACAGCCTCTACACCAACTGGGAACTCGACGGCAGCAAGCAATGGGAGACTTTCCTGGCCGACGAGCTGCCCGACTGGCTGGCGGCCAATAAAGGTCTCGCGCCATACGGTCACGGCATCGTCGGTGCATCCCAGGGCGGCCTGGGTGCGGTGACCATGGCTGCCTTCCATCCCGATCGCTACCGCTATGCCGGATCGATGTCGGGTTTCCTGACCCCGTCTAACACCCAGCTCAACGGCGCCATCTCCACCGGCATCAACGCCAGCGGCGGGAACGTCGACGCGATGTGGGGTGCGCCCCAGCTGGGCCGTTGGAAGTTCCGTGATCCCAACGTGCATGCCAACCTCTTGGTGGACAACAACACCCGGCTGTGGGTGTACAGCCCGCAAACAGTGGTTTGCAGTGACCCGGCCGCCATGATCGGTTTCTGCGATCAGGCCCAGGGCAGCAACCGCACCTTCTATGCGCACTACCGGGCCCTTCGCGGGCACAACGGTCATTTCAACTTTCCTGTCTCAGGCAACAATGACTGGGGGAGTTGGTCCGCTGAGCTGGGTGCTTTGGCGGGCGATATCGCAGCGGCCATCGGGTAGCGAACTGTTTTAGTGGGAAGTGTTAGCCATCCGCAACATCGGATTTGTCCGTGGACTTTCGCTGGACCGGTACTCTAAAATCGTGCAACGCTCGTTTAGCGCGTCACTCAGCAAACTTCCAGCCTGCGGCAGGCGGTCTCTCGGCGTGCCCTCGCAGGCCCTGCTGGCCGCAGGTGTCATCGCCGGAGTGGCAGGTCTGCTCGCGGGCTGCGGTTCGGGCGCGGATCTGGTGAGCACCGTTGCACTGCCGTCTCAGCAATCCACCGGAACCGCTGACGGAGTGGACATGGGCCTGTCGACGGAGGCCGGCCCGCAGTCCGGCAAGTTGGATCTGACCCCGGCCCAACGCGGGTATCTCGACGACCTCATCGCGGCCGGTGTACAACCCTCCAGCGAGTTGCGCGCCCTCAGTATCGGTTCCTATGTGTGCCAGGCCCGTGGCGCCGGGCAGGGCGATGAGGCGGTCCGGGATTACGTGGCTCCGATGGTTCGCAGTGACGTCGCGGAATCCAATGCCGCAGCACCTCAGTCGGCCTCTGTCATCCAGGCGGATGCGGCTATCGACGACTACATCCGCATAGCCGGCCAGCGACTCTGCTGAGATATGGCCCGCAAATCCCGAAAAACTGACCGCCGCAGGCGCCACCGGATTCTCGCCCTGATCGCCGCCGCATCGGTCGCCGTCGTGGTGGCGTTGGTGGTGGCGGTCATCGTGATCATGGTGCGTCGGCCCGACCCGGCCACAACGGCCATCCCGCCTACCGCCGTGCCACCCACCAGCCAGCCCGGGCACAAGCCGCGCCCGGCATTCCAGGACGCCAGTTGCCCCGATGTGGACATGATCGCAATCCCGGGGACCTGGGAGTCATCGCCGACCGATGATCCGCTCAACCCGACACAGTTCCCAATCGCGTTGCTGCGCAGCGTAACCGGACCGATCACGGAACAGTTCGGCCGCGATCGAGTCGAGGTCTACACCGTCCCGTACATCGCCCAGTTCCACAATCCGTTGTCGGCGGACAAGCAGACGTCCTATAACGACAGTCGCGCTGAGGGCACCCGGGCCGCTGTTGCGGCAATGACCGCGATGAATGACCGCTGCCCGTTGACCAGTTACGTGCTGGTCGGTTTCTCCCAGGGCGCGGTGATTGCCGGGGATTTGGCCAGCGATATCGGCAACGGACGCGGTCCAGTCGATGAGGACCTCGTTCTGGGTGTCACTCTGATCGCCGACGGTCGCCGCTATCCGGGTGAAGGTCTCGACATCGGCCCCAACCCCCCGGGTCAGGGTGCCGAGATCACCCTGGCCGAGGTTCCGACCCTGTCGGCACTGGGTCTGACGATGAGCGGTCAACGGCCGGGCGGCTTCGGCGCCCTCAATAACCGGACCAACCAGATCTGCGGGGTCGGCGATCTGATCTGCGCTGCCCCGCAGTCCGCCTTCAATATCACCAACCTGCCGGAGACTCTCGGGGTGCTGGCCGGTGGTGCCGGACAACCGGTGCACGCGCTGTACAACACGCCGGAGTTCTGGAACCTCGACGGCCAAACGTCGACGTCGTGGACACTGAATTGGGCGCGTGACCTGATCGAGAACGCTCCTCGGCCGCCGCATGGTTAGTCCGGCGCGCCGACGGCAATGCGATTTGGCTACGGCACACCAGTGGGACTAACATTAAGAAGTAAATAAGACCTGATGAAAGCCCGTCCGACGGGGTCCGCCGACGGCGCTCTGCGGGACCGCCGCCTACCGCGGCCCGGCACGGAATGTGTTCTGACAGGAGAGTGGTATGCCGTTCCATAACCCGTTTATCAAGGACGGACGGATCACCTTTCCCGAGGGCGCCAGCCTGGTCAAACATGTCGAGCGGTGGGCCAAGGTGCGCGGCGACAGACTCGCCTACCGTTTCCTGGACTTCTCTACCGAGCGCGATGGTGTTGCACATGACCTGCGCTGGGCCGACTTCAGCATTCGCAATCGCGCCGTGGCCGCCCGTCTACAACAGGTGACGCAACCCGGCGATCGGGTGGCGATCCTGTGTCCACAGAACCTGGAGTACCTCATCGCGTTCTTCGGAACGCTGTACGCCGGCCGGATTGCGGTTCCGCTGTTCGACCCGTCCGAACCGGGTCACGTCGGTCGGCTGCACGCCGTACTGGACAACTGTGAGCCGTCGGCGATCTTGACGACCACCGAGGCCGCCGAAGGGGTTCGCAAGTTCTTCCGTACCCGCCCGGCCAAGGAGCGCCCCCGCATCATCGCTGTGGATGCGGTGCCCGATGAGGTCGGTGCCGCCTGGGTGCAGATGGATGTCGATCTCCAGACGATCGCCTATCTGCAATACACCTCCGGATCCACCCGCATCCCCACCGGTGTGCAGATCACCGAACAGAATCTGGCCACCAACGTGGTGCAGGTGATCGAGGCACTCGAGGGAGAGGAAGGC
>NZ_JAEMSG010000103.1 GCF_016462945.1 Mycolicibacterium sp.
CGCCGAATGCCTGCACTCCCACGGCATTGATGCGCCGGCCACCGCGATCCTGGGACCGCCGACCGCGGTCGACCAGGCGACCTGGGATCAGGCGATGGGAGCGTGTTCGCAGTTGGCACCGGGGCCGGCCGGCTAGCGGATCAATCGCGACCCGCGCCGCTTACCCTGCGCAGGAACTGCTGAGTCCGCTCCTGTTGCGGATTGATCAATACCTCTGCGGCGGAACCGGATTCGATGATCCGGCCACCGTCCAGAAAGCACACCGTATGAGCAACCTGGCGAGCGAACCCCATCTCGTGGGTGGCCATCACAATGGTGCGCCCCGACTCGGCGAGCTCGCCCACGAGATCAAGTACCTCGCCGACAAGTTCGGGATCAAGGGCACTGGTGATCTCATCGAGCAGCAGCAACCGCGGGTTGTAAGCCAGCGCGCGCGCGATCGCGACTCGCTGCTGCTGTCCACCCGACAGCTTGTCGGGATAGGCATCAGCCTTCTCTGACAGCCCGACTCTGGCCAGCAATTCACGCCCTCGCTCTTCGGCCGCGATTCGACTGCTGTGATGCACAACCCGAGGGGCAAGTGCGACGTTGGCCAGCGCCGTCATATGCGGAAAGAGGTTGAACGATTGGAACACCATGCCCATCGCGCGGCGCGCCGCATCCGCGTCGATGCGGGGATCGCTGATATCGGTCCCGTCCAGGAAAATCTGTCCGTCGTCGATATCCTCGAGCAGGTCCACGCAGCGCAGCAGCGTCGACTTGCCTGAACCCGAAGCACCGATGAGAACCACGACCTGATGCTCGGCGACGTCGAGATCGACCCCGTCGAGCACCGTTCGCTCGCCGTAGCTTTTCACCAGACCTCGCACGGACAGGACCGGCGCCGCCGTCACAGTGCGCCCTGACGAGTGGCCGCGCGGCGCGATACCCAATCAGCCAGTCGGGCCGACGGCACGGCGAGCGCGACGAACAACAGCCCTGCCACGACATAGGGAGTGAAGTTGTACGTGCTGGCGACCTGGATCTGGGCAGCGCGTACAGCGTCCACCGCCCCGAGGACCGAGATGAGGCCGCAATCCTTCTGCAGCGCAACGAAATCGTTGAGGAGCGCCGGCGTGACGCGACGAGCCGCCTGCGGCAGAACCACCAACTGCATGGTGCGCCGATAGTTCAACCCCAGCGACGTGGCGGCGGCGAGTTGCGAAGGATGCACCGACTCGATACCGGCACGGAATACCTCGGCGACATAGGCCGAATACACCAGAACCAGAGCAAACCCACCCAGCAGGACCGGATTGTTCGGGATCCCGGCCAGCCGCAGGCCGGGCAGTCCGAATCCGACGAGGTACAGGCAGATGATGAGTGGCAGACCCCGAAAAAGATCGACGTAACCGGTGGCGAGCGCGCGCAGCGGAAACCAGACCGGCCCGTGCAGTGTCCGCACAGCCGCCAGCGTCAGTCCCACGATGAGTATCAGGATCTGACACACAATCAATACCCGCAGATTGAGCCAAAGCCCCTCGAGGATGGCCGGCAGGCTGTCCCAGCCAACCCTCAGATTGAAAAACGAGCTTTTGACCCGAGGCCATCCCGGCGATGAGGTCGCCGCGGCAAGTACGACGACGGCGAAAACCAGCGTGGAAACCAGGGCGATCAGTGTTGAGCGTCGAGATCGTGCCCGTCGAAAAGCGAGGCGTTCGATCGCCAGGGTCGTCACCTGAGGTCAGGTGCGTGGCCGGCCTCGGCCAGCCACTGCTGTTGCAGCTTCGCCAAGGTGCCATTGATCCGCAGGACATCGACCGCATCGGACACGCAAGCGGTGAGTGTGCTGCCCTTGTCCAGAACGATCCCGAACTGCTCGGGTTTGTCACTGCCGGTGGGTAATTGGCCGACGATCTGGCCGTCCGTGAGTTCACTCTGCACCTGGAACGCAGTCGGCAGATCCAGCACCAGCGCGTCAATCTGACCGTTGTTCAACGCCGCTTTGGCATCGTCGTTGTTGTTGTAGACCGCGACTGGATTGCTGGTGTCAAGTGCCTTGGCCGCGGCGTAACTGGTGGTGCCGACCTGCGCGCCGAGTTTGAGCCCCCGTAAGCCATCGACCGTGGTGACCGCCGCCGCGGGCGAGGATTTCAGCGTCACGACTGCCTGGGTGACGTCATAGTAGGGCGCGGAGAAGTCGACAGCCTGCCTGCGCTCATCAGTGATGGAGAACTCATTGAGGTTGGCATCGAAGGTCTTCGGTCCGGGGGCGATCGCGGCGTTGAACGGCACCCGGACCCACTGCACGGCTTCGGCCCCGAAGCCCAGTTCGTCTGCGACGGCGTAGGCCACCGCCGATTCGAAACCCTTGCCGTTGGCGGGGTTGTCATCGGCGAACCACGGCGGGTAGGCCGGCTGGTCGGTGCCGAACGTCAGCACTCCGGCCTTCAGCGTCGCCAGCGAACCCCCGTCGCACTTTTTGCTACCGGCGGCCGTCGATGACCTATCAGGCTTTTCATTCGCCGACGCGCATCCAGCCAACGCGGCCACAGAGACACAAACGACACCGGTGATTAATCCTTTACGCATGGGCGGCATCATCGCCCACGACGGGCCGATGCGCCAGGCATACGCCCAGAAGACATGAAGCGGCCCCCGAGCCTTGGTATCCAGGTTGGACGGACCGGGGGCTCGGGGGCCGGGTAGCTGCCTGGAATTCGCCAGCGCGCGCAGGGCGCGGGTGATTTCCGGCACCTGGTGCTGCTAGCGGGCAGCCACCTCACATGTCCACGAAGAACTATTCAAAATTCCGGACCACCTCCTCTCTTGTGTACCGAAGACCGTACCCGTGCGGAGATGGTCGTGCCAAGCATTTTTTTCACCCGGTCAGCACTCGCCGCGAACCGCGGCCTCGATCAGCTCAGCCACCACGGCGGCCAGCGGGGCCGGAGGTAACGGCCGGCTGTCCAGGGTGTGCACCCGGGCGGCCAGGGTGATGCTCGACACCAGCCAAACCCCCTGCGCCGCTTGGAGATCGGCGGGCCGCAACGCCTGAAAATCGCAGTCGTACCCGTTTGCACGGGCGACGTTGAACAGCGCCTGCTGGGTGGTTCCCCGCAGGATCGGGTACCACGGCGGGGGTGTGAGCAGGCAGGGTTGGCCGTCAGCGCCTTCGGTGGCGATCACCACCGTCGAACGGGGACCTTCGAGGATGAAGCCGTCGGAACTGACGAAAATGACCTCGTCAAAGCCCTCATCTGCAGCGTGCCGAAGCGCGGCCATGTTCACCGCATACGACAGCGTCTTAGCACCGGCCAGCAGCCAGGGCATCGCATTGACCCCGACGGCCGGCAGTCCGCGCTCGAGCAGCATTGCCGACACACCGTCGCGGCGGGCCGCCGCCGCGCGGGAAAGCACCGGATTGATCATCAGGTAGGCCGTCGGCTCTGAACCGGTCTCCCGGCCACGGCTGTACACCAGTCGCAGCGCACCCTCGTCGGCCGTCTGCGATGACCACTGGCTCACGGCTACCTCAATGGCTTGGCGCCAGACGGCCAGATCGGGCACCGGCAGTTCCAGCATCGCCGCCGAGGAGACCAGCCTCCGCAGGTGCGACTCGACCAGGCAGGCGTCGCCGTCGCGGACCAGCAGGGTCTCGAAGATGCCGTCGCCGCGCACCGCCGCCAGATCGTCTGCGAAGAGCAGCGGCTCAGCCGGATCACGGACTTCACCGCCAAGGGTGACGAGTACCGAGGGCCGGTCGGACATGGGGCATGAGCCTACTGGCAGGCCAGTAGGCTTCAGGTGTGTCAGCCGTTCCCGTACCTGCCCACTCGCATGACGTCGGTGCGGTCTGGCACTACGGCGACCCGTTCTCCGAGCAGCACGCCGCCGAGCATGACGCGGTGGTGGTGGACCGCTCGCACCGGGCGGTCATCACGCTGGCCGGAGCCGACCGGCTCAGTTGGCTTCATTCGATCTCCACCCAGCACCTCACCGACCTACCCGACGGCGCCTGCACCGAGAACCTGAGCCTGGATGGTCAGGGCCGGGTGGAGGATCACTGGCAGCAGACCGAACTGGCCGGGGTCACCTATCTGGACACCGAGCCGTGGCGTGGCGAACCGCTGCTGGCGTATCTGAAGAAAATGGTCTTCTGGTCCGACGCGCAGCCGGCCGCCGCGGACCTGGCTGTGCTGTCGCTGATCGGACCCAGGCTGGGGGACCCCGGCGTGCTCGCGGCACTCGGGCTGAATCGGTTGCCCGACGAGTCGACCGCCGTGGCGCTGCAGCCGCCCGCAGGCGGATTCGTGCGCCGAATGCCGGCCGCGTCCGGCCAGGTGGAACTCGACCTGGTGGTGCCTCGTCGCGATGTCGACGAGTGGCTGGGCAGGCTGACCGCCGCCGGAGTTCGCCGTGCGGGTATCTGGACCTACGAGGCGCACCGGGTGGCGGCGCGTCGGCCCCGTCTCGGGGTGGATACCGATGAGCGGACGATCCCGCACGAGGTCGACTGGATCGGCCCACCCGGACAGGGGGCGGTGCACCTGGACAAGGGCTGCTATCGCGGTCAGGAGACCGTGGCACGCGTGCACAATCTGGGGCGGCCGCCCCGGATGCTGGTGCTGGTACACCTCGACGGTTCCGGCGAACGCCCGGCCACCGGCGATCCACTGCTGGCCGACGGTCGAACAGTCGGTCGTCTGGGCACTGTCATCGACCACTTTGACCTCGGCCCGATCGCGCTCGCTCTGGTCAAACGCGGCACTCCGGCCGGCACCGCACTGACCACCGGCGGTGAGCACCCGGTCGCGGCCGAGATCGACCCGGACTCGCTGCCGGCGGCCGACGCGGCCGGTGCCGGTCGAATCGCGGTTGAGCGCCTCCGCGGCGGCGGCAGCAGTTGAGATTCGCCGCTCGGCGAACGGGCCTGCGGACGCATCGGAGCGCGGCACGGTAAAGTGTCGGCAGGACACAGACAACACTGATCGGAGCCGCCTGAACTTCAGGCCGCTCCGTTATTGCGCGAGGGGGTTCCCCCATGGGCCGCGGCCGGGCTAAGGCAAAGCAGACCAAGGTTGCCCGAGAGCTGAAATACAGCTCTCCGCAGACCAACTTCGAGCGGCTTCAGCAGGAGCTGACCGGGGCCGAAGAGGGCGATCCTCGCGGTGCGGTCAACGGCTCCGACGACGCGTGGGACGACCAGGGAAGCTGACAGCGCGTCGTTCGCGGTTCGTCTAGAACCGGGGGTGCTGTCCGACCAAAGTGGTTCGAGGCCCGTCTTTTCCTTTCGTGACGCCACCCAGCGTCCAGCAGTCCAGGTGCCGGGCAGTCAGGATCGCCAGTGCGCGGTCGACGTCGTCCGGTGCGACGACGGCGACCATGCCGATGCCCATATTGAAGGTCTTCTCCATTTCGGCGCGGTCGACTCGGCCGCGCTGGGCGATCAGCCCGAAAATCGGCGCCGGCGACCAGCTTCCGCGGTCGATCTCGGCGACCAGCCCATTGGGAATGACCCGTTCGAGGTTGCCGGCCAACCCGCCGCCGGTGACATGGCAGAAGGTACGGACCTTGGTTTCGGCCGCCAACGCCAGACAGTCCTTGGCGTAGATCCGGGTGGGCTCGAGCAACTCCTCGCCGAGGGTGCGCCCGAACTCCTCAACGTGGCCGGCCAGGCTCATCCGGTCGATCTCCAGCAGCACCTTGCGGGCCAGCGAATACCCGTTCGAGTGCAGGCCGGAGGATCCCATCGCGATCAGGACGTCACCGGGCCGTACACGTTCGGGTCCCAGGACATCGTCGGCCTCGACAACGCCGACGCCGGTGGCCGAGATGTCGTAGTGGTCTGGCTCCATCATCCCGGGATGCTCCGCGGTCTCCCCGCCGAGCAGCGCACAGCCGGCGATCACGCACCCATTGGCAATACCGGCGACAATCGCGCTGACCCGCTCCGGAACGGTGCGCCCGATCGCGATGTAGTCCTGGAGGAACAGCGGCTCCGCTCCGCACACCACCAGGTCGTCGACCACCATCGCGACCAGATCCAGTCCGACGGTGTCGTGCTTATCCATGGCCTGGGCGATGGCCAGTTTGGTTCCCACACCGTCGGTGGAGGCGGCCAGTACCGGTTCGCGGTAGCCCCCACGCAACGCGAACAGGCCGGCGAAACCACCCAGACCGCCGCGCACCTCTGGGCGGGTAGCCCTCCTGGCCAACGGTTTGAACAACTCGACCGCTCGATCGCCGGCCTCGATATCCACACCGGCCGTTGCGTAGGAGATGCGGCCGTCTTCCTCGCTCATCGGCGCTAAGGCTACCGGCAGTCGACCGGCATCGGTCAACCGACGTTGCGGGTGAGCCATTCGCCCAGCGGCGCGGCAGCCCGGAGTGCGGTGACCACGCGCTCCTTAGTCTTGACGGTGCCGAGCCAGGCACCCACCGGCCAGGTCTTCATCGTCGCGATGCCCTTGTGCCGGAGCAGGTCGATGCGTGGATGGTCTTTGGCGATGCCGCGCGGCGCGGTCTTCAGCACCTCGTGGGCCATGGTCTGGTAACCGGCCTCCTGCAGGGCCGCGACGATCTCGGCGAGTTCGGTCCCGGACTTCTCGCGAGTGACGGCGGTGCGGTAGCGCTGAAGCGGACGTCCCGGTAGGGGCGGAACAGCTTTCCCGCACCGAATTCGTCGGCCAGTTCGGCCAGCAACTGCTCCATCGGGCCACGTACGTCCCGCTCGTAGACGGCCCTGTGGTCCTGCCAGTACACCGTGGAGTTGTCGGCCTGCAGGCCCTCGTAGAACTCGACCGCCTCGACGGGCCACCCACTGAACGCCATGGGGATCAGTGTGGCTCATGGCTGGGTGCGAATTCCCTGGCGGCGCGCTGACGGTTGGCGGGATCCGCGCGACGGAGCCGCCCGCAGTATGTTGTAGATCAGTCAAGTTTTAGGCCAGTCAAGTTGTCAGTCAGTCAAAGCAACGAACGGAGGCGCGGGTGGCGGCGAAGCAGCTGCGGTGCCTGGTGACCGGTGCCACCGGCTACATCGGTGGACGCCTAGTCCCGCGCCTGCTCGACAGCGGGTTCGCGGTGCGGGCGCTGGCCCGAACACCGGACAAGCTGGCGGGCGTCCCGTGGCGTGACCGCATCGAGGTGGCCCGCGGTGATCTGGGCGACGCCGCTTCCCTGGAAGCCGCCTTCGATGATGTCGACGTCGTGTACTACCTCGTGCATTCGATGGGTTTCTCCAAGGACTTCGCAACCGAGGAGCGTCGCGCGGCCGAGCACGTCGTCAACGCCGCCCGCAAGGCCGGGGTGCGGCGAATCATCTATCTCAGCGGCCTACACCCCGAGGGTATGGAGCTGTCCAAGCATCTGCGGTCGCGGACCACAGTGGGCGAGATCTTGATCGCCTCGGGCATCGAGACCATCGTGCTGCAGGCCGGAGTCGTCGTCGGCTCAGGTTCGGCGTCCTTCGAGATGGTTCGCCACCTCACCGACCGGTTGCCGGTGATGACCACCCCGAAGTGGGTGCACAACAAGATCCAGCCGATCGCGATCCGCGATGTGCTCTACTACCTGGTCGTCGCGGCCACCTGCCCGGTTCCGAAGTCCCGGGAATGGGACATCGGCGGACCCGACGTCCTTGAATACGGCGACATGATGCAGATCTACGCCCAGGTGGCGGGACTGCGGCCACGCCGCATTCTGGTGCTGCCGGTGCTCACCCCGCGCATCGCCTCGCTATGGGTGGGACTGGTAACGCCGATCCCCACCGGGCTGGCCCGGCCGCTGGTGGAGTCGCTGCACTGCGATGCGGTGATGGACAACCACGACATCGACACCATCATCCCGCCGCCGGAGGGAGGTCTCACGCCCTACAAGCGTTCGGTATCGCTGGCCCTGGAACGGATCGCCCGCGGCGATGTGGAGACCACCTGGAACACCGGAACCGCCGCGAATCTGCCCAGTGATCCGGAGTGGGCCGGTGAGGTGGTGTTCACCGATACTCGCGCCCGGCACACGTCCGTCAGTCCCGAGCAATTGTGGAAGGCCGTTGAGCGCAGCATCCCGGCGCATTGGCGGGTCGAGGAACGCGAACCTGGACAGGTTCTGAAATTGCGTGCCGAGCGACGTGGGCCCGGTGACCGCTGGCTGGAAATGCGCGTCACCCCGGAGGGCACCGGAAGCCGCTATGAACAGCAGGCCATCTTCTACCCGCGCGGACTAGGCGGCCGGGTGTACTGGTTCGCGGGACGGCCGCTGCAGGCAATGGCGTTGGATCGCCGGGTGCGCCGGATCACCTCAGCGGTGAACTGAGCCGCCGGCACGTTTCACGGGCGGCTGAGCGCCGAGACGTTGTCGTTGTCGGCCTGCACGGCGGCCAGCATGTTCTCCACGACGTTCTTGCCGAGCGCGTTCGCACCCGGCAGCTCGATCGGGTAGTTGCCATCGAAACAGGCGCAGCACAACCGGCTGGCGGGCTGCTCGGTTGCCGCAATCATTGCTTGCTGGGAGATGTAGATCAGGCTGTCGGCGCCGATCGCCTGACGGACAGCCTCAATCATCTCGCCGTCGTCGGTCTGGGTCCCGGGCGCGTTGGCGATAAGTTCGGCAGGGGTGGCGAAGTCGATACCGTAGAAGCACGGCCATTTCACCGGCGGTGAGGCAATCCGCACGTGGATCTCAACCGCGCCTGCCTCGCGGAGCATCCGGATCAGAGCACGCTGAGTGTTGCCGCGGACGATCGAATCATCAACGACTACAAGACGTTTACCGCGAATAACCTCTTTGAGCGGATTGAGCTTGAGCCGGATTCCCAGCTGACGGATGGTCTGCGACGGCTGGATGAACGTACGGCCGACATAGGCGTTCTTCATCAGGCCCTGCCCGAACGGAATACCCGACTCCTGGGCGTAGCCCACCGCGGCCGGAGTGCCGGACTCCGGTACACCGATCACCAGGTCGGCGTCGACCGGCTTCTCCCGGGCCAGTCGGCGGCCGATGTCGACCCGGGCACCGTGCACCGAGCGTCCGGCCAGGTTGCTGTCGGGCCGGGCCAGGTAGACGTATTCGAATACGCAGGCCTTCGGAGTGGGGGGCGCAAAACGAGTGGAGCGGACGCCGTCGGCGTCGATGGCCAACAACTCCCCGGGTTCGATATCACGCACGAAGGACGCACCGACGATATCGAGTGCCGCGGTCTCGGAGGCGACTACCCAGCCGCGGTCGAGCCGACCCAGCGACAGCGGGCGCACCCCGTGGGGATCGCGAGCGGCGTAGAGCGTGGTCTCATCCATGAAGACCAGGCAGAAAGCGCCCCGCACTCCCGGAAGCAGTTCCAGGGCGGCCTGCTCGATACTGGAGTCGGCGGCCCCGCCGGCCAGCAGCGCGCCGAGAATGTCTGAATCGGTGGTCGCCGCACCGGGCGTGTTGTGGTTGATCAGACCGGCGTTACGGGCCCGGTCGGCAAGCTCAGTGGTGTTGACCAGATTTCCGTTGTGTCCCAGCGCAACTCCGGTTCCGGCCGCAGTGTTGCGGAACACCGGCTGTGCGTTCTCCCACGTCGTCGATCCGGTGGTCGAGTAGCGGCAGTGGCCGATCGCGACGTGACCCGGCATGGCACCGAGAGTCTGTTCGTCGAACACCTGACTGACCAGGCCGAGATCCTTGAAGACCAACACCTGGGAGCCGTCGGCGACCGCGATCCCGGCGGCCTCCTGGCCGCGGTGCTGCAGGGCGTACAGGCCGTAATAGGTGAGTTTGGCGACTTCCTCGCCGGGGGCCCAGACGCCAAAGACGCCGCATTCTTCCCGAGGTGGATCTTCCAGTTGGCCGGTCACGATGATGAGCTGCTCCCTGACGGAGTTTGGGCTGGCTTGGTGCTGATTCTACGGCCATCGGCAGCCAAAGCGGGAATCGAATCGCGCCGTGTCAGTCGCCGTCGCATTCGCCAAGGCTGACCAGCGGAAACCATGGCGAAATCACTGCGGCGCGGGCGCCGGAGAGGCGCAGCAGGCCGTCCGCCACAGCATCCTCGAAGGCTATGCGCCCGGTGACCAGTAGCAGCCAGGTTCGCGGGTCGGTCTCCACCACGTTCGGCGGTGTTCCACGGGTGTGCTTCGGACCTGAAATGCATTGCACCGCAATGAAAGGCGGGATCCGGACCTCAACGCTGGAACCGGGTTCCAGCGCGGCCAGGGCGCGGGCGCTGAGCCGGACCGCGTCAGCGATCTGCGCGGAGGCGGGTTCGGTGGCGGTGCCGTCGCGGAGCCAGCGTTCGAGCTTGGCCACCGCCGCGCGGATTGCCTGCGGATCGACACTGCGTTGAGTGGGCATATGTCAGCAGCGCACGGGTGCCGGAGTTGCGGTTCGGCGAGCCACCGCGAGGACGAGCAGACCCGCGGGCAGCAGTGCGGCGGCAAGGGCGGCGAGGATCGCCTCGATGCCGCCGGCGGTCGACATGCCGCCGCTATGCAGT
>NZ_JAEMSG010000104.1 GCF_016462945.1 Mycolicibacterium sp.
CGAGTTGGAAGCCGGCATCGTGGCGGGCATCCTTCGGGAAGTCCCGAAGGTCGTCAAGCGACGTGCCGATCCAGACGACTTGCTTCTCGTCAGGCACCACGCGATCATATCAGTACCGATATAGTCATGTCTTCCGATTGCTGGTGGGGAAGTAGACGTGACTGGGGGAGCCGGCTGCACAATGGTCGGATTCACAGCGAGAGCCGCCCAGTATTGCTGAACGCGGCGCCCCATTTTCGGGAATTGACGGCCATGAGACACCGTGGGTACGGTGTCCCCACGAATTGCTGATCGGGAATCCATAAAACCTCACTCGGCGGCGTACATGTGTTCGGCTCGTCTAATCCGGTCTCCTCGGTGACGGCTCCAGCGACCCATCGGCCGAATGCCGGGGAGTGGGCAAGCTTTGAACTTGCCTGCGCGCAGATTCGCGATGATAGGCGGGTAGCATGATTCAGTCGGTGGCCCGTCACCCAGATCATTCTTTGAAGTGCAGATATTGCGTGAATAAGTCTCGGTTGCGACAATATATGTATGAGTGAGATGACGACGGTCGCATGTGCCGAGATCCTCGGGATTTCGACGCGGCAGGTCGCCCGACTCGCGCGCGGGAGAACTTTCCGTGAGCCGCACTGTTGGGGGTGCGCTACTAGTCCAGTGGCGAACCGAAATGACTGACCGCTTCGCGGCCTGGGATGAGGTCATCGCGCTCGATGCCGCCGCTTGAAATGTCAACGACCCAAGCGTGATCGGGCGCCAAACCCCTAATTACAATTGCACCACTACACATTTCGATTAATGTGACAGTGCCTTGATGCATCACGCCGTTCAGGGTGTCGGGTCGGGCGTATCGGTCGGCGTCAAATTCGACCTCGCCGCATCTCTCGTGAAACCCGGGCAGCACCGGCTGCGATCAGAACAATTTTAACTTCCACCGGCATCGTGCCGGATCCGTTCGTCGTAACCCGCCCTGGCCTGACTATCGAGGGTGCGCAGGACCCGATCCCGGGTAAGCCTTCCGCGAATCGCCCCGAGCAACCGGTCGGGCGTGAGCGCGGCGGCCGCTTCGTAGCTGCGCATCCAGCCGGGTACCGCGACGATGGCGGGTCGGGTCCGACACGACTCGACGATCGCGTCGGCGATGTCCTCGGGATCGACAGTGGGCAACAGGCCGCCGAGTTTCACCCCGGCGACCAAGTCGGTACGCACTGCGGACGGCAGCACGGCGGTGACGGTGACGCCGGTGCCGGCCACTTCGTCGCGCACTGACTCACTGAAACCCACGACAGCGTGCTTCGTGGCGCAATAGCTGGCCAACCCGGCCGCCGGGACCATACCCAGATAGGACGCGACGTTGACGATGTGACCCGATCGGCGATCGAGCATGCCCGGTAGTACCAGCTTCGTTCCGCGCAGCACGCCATTGAGATTGACATCAACGATCGCGTCGGTGACAGCGTCCGGCTCATCGACGAACCGGCCGGCCGGCATGATGCCGGCGTTGTTCACCAGGACCTGCAATGGCGCCTCGATGTCGGCTAGGAATGCGGCAAACGATTCGCGCGAACGCACGTCGAGTGCAGCGCCGAAGCAGCCGAGTTTGGCAGCGGCGGTTTTGGCAAGATCGGCATCGAGATCACCGATGAACACCCGGGCACCTTGGGCGACGAACGCCTGCGCAGTCGCATAACCGATACCGCGAGCCGCGCCGGTGATGGCAACGGAAGCACCCGATAGTGCGAGGGCTCTCATCGCGATCCCTCTCTGCTGAGTGTGGGCATCACGTAGTTCTCCGTCGCGGAGTAGCAACGGACAGCGTCAGCGTTTGCCCAACCTACCGCCTGGTCGCGCCGAAACACTACTGTCGGGTGGCCGTCAGCTCCGGAACGGCTAACGGTCGCTCGCGTTACGCAGATGTTCCGGATGAAGCATCTCGGCATAACGCAACTGTTCGGGTATCCCGAACGCGTCCACCAGTGTCTCGGCATGGGGCCGGAGCGTGCGGCAGCGTTCATTGATACCGCGAGTCACCGCCTTGGCCCGCTCGGTGGACAGGAACCGGTGCTCGATGAACCATGCTTTGTCGTCCTCAATCACTGACAGCGCATACAGATCACAAACCAAATCGAGGATGCGGCGGGCCTCCTGATCCTCGCAGGAGTCGATACCGGCCACAAAAGCCTCCAGGACGGTGCGGTCGATGTGCGCCCTCGCGGTATGCATGACGTGGTCCTGAACGGAGTTGAAGGCCTCGAAAGCTGACATCGTCTTCGCCCTGCGCTGCAGTCGCCGCGCCAGCGAGGACAACAGATACTGCTCGCGGTCTTCGAACATCTTGGCCTGAGTGCCCCGGTTGAACAGGCTGCCCTCCTCCTCGTTGTCCTGCCGGGAATCGAGGAGGGTCTGCATGATGGTCTCGGCCGCAGTTCTTTTCAGCACCCGACCGCCGGCGAAGTTGGCGGCGAATCGCACCCACTCGACCGGGCTCATACCCTTGATGTCGTCGCTGTAACTGGTGAGCAGTTGCTTGGCCACCAACTGCAGCAGAACGTGGTTATCACCTTCGAAGGTGGTGAACACATCGGTGTCGGCCCGCAACTCGACCAGCCGGTTCTCGGCCAGGTAGCCCGCACCGCCGCAGGCCTCCCTGGCCTCCTGGATCGCGCTGCTGGCGTGCCAGGTGCTGATCGCCTTGAGGCCGGCGGCGCGCCCCTCCAGTTCACGCTGCTCCTCGGCATCGGGTCTGTCGGAGGTCTGCAGATCATTGAGCGTGGTCACCAGTTCGTTCTGTGCGAACTGCAGTGCATAAGCGCGCGCCACCAACGGCAGAAGCCGGCGTTGATGCATCAGGTAGTCCATCAGCAGAACTTCGTGGTCCTCGCTAGGGGCACTGAACTGCCTGCGCTGCAAGGCATACCGCACGGCGATGTCCAGGGCTACCCGAGCGGCCGCCGCGGCTGCCCCGCCCACTGTCACCCGGCCCCGGACCAAGGTGCCCAGCATGGTGAAGAAACGCCGATTGTCGTTTTCGATCGGCGAGCTGTAGGTGCCGTCCGGTGCGACGTCGGCGTACTTGTTGAGCAGGTTCTCCCGAGGGACGCGCACATGGTCGAACAGGATCCGCCCGTTGTCTACACCGGGTAAACCGCCCTTGTAATCACAGTCGGAGGTGCTGACACCGGGTAGGTCTTTGCCGTGTTCGTCGCGGATCGGAACCACGATGCAGTGCACCCCGTAGCACGTGCCCTGCGTGATCAACTGTGCGAAAACTGCTGCCACAGCCGCGCTTTCGGCCGCACCGCCGATGTAATCTTTACGCGACGTCGGCGTTGGCGAGTGGATCACGAACTCCTGTGTCGCTGGCTCGTAGGTCGCCGTGGTCTCCAGAGACTGCACGTCGCTACCGTGTCCCGTCTCGGTCATCGCAAAGCAGCCAAGCAAGTCAAGAGTGATCAGCGGCCGAACGTACGCTTCGTGGTGGCGTTTGGTGCCGAGATTCTCGATGGCCCCGCCGAACAAGCCCCACAGCACACCTGCCTTGACCATCAGGGACACGTCCGACATCGCCGACATCTCGATCTTGATCACCGCCGCAGCGACGTCACCGGTGCCGCCGTGCTCCTTCTTGAAGCCGTCCTCGGCCGCACCTGCGGCGGCGATGATCTTCAGCTGCTCGTTGACCCGACTGCGGGCGATCATTGTGGTGGGGGTGAAGTGTGGGCGGAAGATCTCCATCGAGAGTTTGGCGCGGATCGCGTTTTTGACGTCTCGCCAGCGGCCGTCGAGGGCGTTTTGTAGGTGCTGCGCAGTGGTAGTCACGGCCGGGAAATCAGGGCTTCGATTCGATGCGGACTTGGAATCCGTAAAGGTCGAGACTGTGCGGCAGGGGTTGGCCCGGACCCGGGTGCGCGCCAGTGACGGTGAGGGCACCGGCATCAAGCAGATTGGCCATCACCGCCTGCCCGAGAAATGCCGACAGCCCAGCCCCCGGACAATCCTGCGGTCCATGGCTGAAGAAATTATATGTCCAGTCCCCTCCGGCGTCACCGCTGACCCACTCACCGGGCGCGAAACGATCCGCGTACGGGATCCGGTCGCGGTTGCGGTGGTTGAACACGTTGTAGATCAGCACCTGTCGGCCTTCGGGAAGCACTACGCCACTGGGGAACTCGATATCCCGGGTGGCGACCCGGCCAAACAGCGGCGTTGTCGGCCAGAGCCGCATCGCCTCGTATAGGCAGCCGGCTAGGTACTGCAGCGACGCCACAGCGGCCGCGGAGGTGATATCGACCTCAGCCATCTCGGCCCGCACCTCACGCTGCTGCTCGGTGTGTGTTGCCAGCACCGCCAGCGTTCGGAACACGTTGGCCGCCAGGGTGTCTCCCATCGCGAACAACCAGTGCACGATCTGGCCCGCGGGTGCGACGTCGGGTGCGGTGGGCGCCTGGCCGATCACCGAGGCGAGACTGCCCGGCTCGGCCTGCTCCAGGTATCCGTCGATCATCCCGATGAATTCGGGGTACTCGGGTCCGGGCTTGCCGGGCATCTTGTTGCCCTGCGACATCAGCTCCCCCAGCAGCTGTGTCAGACGCACATCGTCGGCAGCCTTATCGCCGAGGACGACCCGGCGGGTCGTCCGCTGGAACGCCTCGTTTATGGTCTCCCACGTGATGGGCTCGGCGGCAAGCTCGCTGGCGGTGTCCGCGGCCACATCCGCGAACGATTGGGCAAGCCGGTGCAGAGGCTTGCCGGTGTCCAGAACTGCTTCGGCGAACCGGCGCCGGTCCTCCCACAGCTGTCCGCGGGAGATCGTCAGTGCGTCGGGTTGAAACGCCGCCATTCCCTTGCGTTTGGGTTCTGGATCGGAAGCGAACGGGTCCGGGGAACCGCCCAGGACGAATTTCAGGTCGTCGGGATGATGCACCAGCAGCGCCTCATCAAGGGCGACCCGGACGTAGAAGGGTGCGGGCCCGTAGCTACGCACCATACCTTCCACCAACCGGTAGCCCAGGTGGTCGGCACCCACCGTCGAAGCGACCCGGCTGGGCACTTCCCTCTTGTTGAACAGCCCGAGGATAACGTTGGGGGCACCGATCTGCGCGGTGAACCGGACACCTTCTACGACTGACGCGTGTGGAAAGTCCATGGCCACGTCCCTCACACCCAGGGCATGTAGGAACGCACGGTGTCCGCCAGTTGGACGATGCGGTGGGGCTTGTCCGCCGCCGGCGCGCCCAACTTGGGCCACGGAGCGAAGATCCGCTCGACATCGCCGATCACCGGCTGGAGTTCCGGGTAGTGGCGCAGCAGAACATCTTTCATGGACGTGTTATTCACCCAATCGAAGCCGACCTGCGTATAGGCCTCGGGCCGGAAGTCTTTGGTGAAGAACCGGTCGCTCTTCAGGCGGCGTGATGCCATCAGGATGAAGATCCGGAATGCGGTATCGGAGAAGCCGAAACCTTTCGGCGGCTGCTCGGCTTGCATCCCGATCTGCAGGTCGACGGCGTCAACGTCGCCGTTGTAGACCTCGCTGATCTCCTTGGCCCACTGCTTATTAGGCGTGATCTGATCGATTGTCTTGCGTCGCGGCATCCGCAGCGCCTCGCGGAAGTCGTTGTAGCGCGGTACCCCGCGCTCGCGGTCCCGGACGATGTCCAAGGTGGCCAGATCGGTGATCTGCCCATCGATGCGGCTCAGCTGCCGCAGCGCATTCGGATAGTTGTGCAGGCACACAGCGCCCGCGCTGGCCAGACCGAACGAGTACCAGATATCGTGCATCTGCACGCGGTCCATGAAGTCGCGGGTGTACTGGCCCTGCAGTTCGGTGAAGTTGCGCTTCTCGAGGTGTTCACCGGACTCAAGCGAGAAGAAGTTCCAGTCATCCGGAATCAGCGAGTGCATCCGGTAAACCGCGACGAATTCCTCCGTCAGCGAGAACGAGGCCGCGTGGTGATCGGTCGCCGACCCCAGGATTCCCGACAGCGCCTCATTATCGCCGACACGGCCAATGTGGCTTTTGAACGTCTCACCGAGAGCGCCGTACCAGTTCGCATTCATGCCGATCTGGAGAGCAGGATGGCGCAGCACACACGTGGTCCACTCGACCGTGTGGATCTTGGCGATGAGCGCAGAAACCACAAGTACGCCGAGTTCGAAGAGACGCTGATCGTCGAAACTGGGATAGGCCTTCTTCAGTGCGTCGCACACCGCGTTGTGCTCGCGGGCGAACACGGTGTGCAGCAATCCGACACCAACCCACCAGTTTTCCTGAAAACCGGTCAGGTCAACGCCGGGAATATCGCTCTGCGGCAGCCGACCGTCCTTCTCGACCCTGACCTTGCCGTCTTGGAAAGTTCGGACCCGTGACTGCTGGTCTTTGCCGGTGCCGTAAACCTGCGAGCCGTCCCACCAGTGGGTTTCGACGTTGGCGAACATCGGTGCCGGGCACCCGTGGACGATTTCACCCTTGATCGGGATGGTGCGCCGGATCCGCATCGGATCCTCGGGGAAGTCGTCACCTGGCCGCAACGGGATTTCGATGTTCTTGTCGGGCACGCCGTTCCCATGGAAAAACCAGTTGTGGTTCTCGAACTGCAACCACGCAGCAGCAAGGGCGTTGATAATGCCTGCTGGCTTGAACTCATCGCGAGCCATCAGCCGACGACTGATCACCCGGGGATCAGGCTCCAACAGCCGTTTGGTGTCGGTGATGGTCATCGACAGCGGGACGTTTCGGCCGAAACCGGTGCCCGCGGCCCCCATCCACGGCTCGGAGAGATCATTGAACGTACCGTCGGGCGTGCGCGCCCGCTTCTCGGATTCGCTCGGCTCCCCGAGATCCTCGGTGGGCCGGATACCCTCACCTTCGAACAGGTTCTTCTCGCGCAGATCGTCTCGGGCCTTCGCCAGGGCGCGAACCTGAAGGATCAGCGATGGGTTCTCGTACCACTCAATACCGAGCATTGTTGGACCCTTCCTTTAACTTCTTCTCTCGAAACGACCCGTGACTCGCAGAATCAGCGCTAGTCCCCAGAACCAGTGGGGGTCCTGAGGGCGAAGTAACCGAGCTTGCTGTAGCTGTCCGACCCGGTATGGAACAGAATCTTCCCGAGGTACACACCGCGCACCAGCTCGACGAGTTCGTCGCGGATCTTGCGGATGATCAGCCGCGGGTTCTTCTCCACGTCGGCGTAGTCGATCACCATGACCTTCACGTCGGGATCTTCTTTGCCCGGCTCGACGTAGGTGGTGAAGTCGAATGCCAACTTGCCGGACTCGGCGTCGCGCATCGAGTAGAGCGGCCACAATAATTTGGACACCAGGCCGGTGCTGCGGGTCAGCCGGTTGTCGCCGGTCCCGGCGTCAACATCGAACCGCTTGCCCTGCCAGGGCATCCACAACCCCGTGACCGCGCGCACCGCGGTGTCCACTGCAGGGTTGGTCGTCGTCATCACCAACATGCCTTCGGTGGGCCCGTCCAGATCGGTAGGCGGAAGGCCCAACCTGAACAGCGCGTTCAGATCAGAGTCTGCGGCATCGGCGTCCGTTTTGGCCTTCTTCGCTAATTCGTCGATCCATGCCCACGCCGCATCCGCAGCGCCTGCGGGTTGGACTTTGACTGATTCGCGTAGCCAATCCAAACGGCCTTCGACCCCGGTAGCCACTGTGTCGCGCTTATTCGCCATACCATCTCCTCGTACTGTGAAACCCGCCCGGCAGATATGTAAGGAAACTAACAGGCAGATCAAGGTGAGGACCGGCTTTTTCCCGATTCGATCGCGGCCCGTGCGTCGTTCTCGCCCAGTTGTCCGGGGATCTGCTCGCCGTGGCCCAGTCGGGCCAGAACCGCACGATAAGTCGGGAGTGGCGCGAAAGTTAGGTAGAGGCCTACCGACCAGATCGAGATGGCGCACGCCACCGCAGTGTGAGGGGCTTAGTCGGTTCGCGACCGGCCTACGGGCGCGAGAGGGGAAGTCCGCACCCGGATCGGATCGCGGCAATCTCGAAATTGCACTGAACTGCGGCTGAGATTTCGGTTAACCTACGCTGAGTCGCTCTGAGCGCCGGGAGGATCGATCATGGTGTCAGCTTCTCGTTATGTGGGTCGAGTCGGCGGTCTGTCCGCAGCCCTCGGCATAGGGGCCGCGGTGATCTACATCGGCTGCGGCACCGCCACCGCGGATTCCGGCGCCGATACCGGGTCGGATTCGCGGGCGATGTCGTCCGCCGCCGGGGAACGCGGTCCCGCAGGACGCTCCACGGACTCGACCCGACGCGTCCGGACGGCCCCTGCCGCAGCGAACGCTGCGGCAGACGCGACCGGAGGCAATTCGGTGCGGTCGCGGGCCGTGACCGGGCGCGGAGCGCCGGCGCCCGACACTGACACCACCGCCCGAGATATCCCGGTGACCGACGTCCCGGTGACCGCCGGCGCCATCGCCGACACCCCGGTGACCGACGGCACCGTCGCTGCTGCAACGGCCGCCGCTCCCGTGGAAGCCGATACCCCCGCAACCGCGCTGCTCGGGCTGGCCGCCGCGGCCAGTGCAGCGAGCTTGCCCGCGCCGCTGCCGGCGATCACCCCGAGCGTCTGCACGGAGTCGAGCCAGGCGTGCGCCTACATCGTCGGACCCAGTGGCGCCCCGATTCCGAACCAGAACTACATAGATGTCGCGATGGGTTGGTACCTCCAGCCCAACAGCCCAGGCACCGTCTTCACCCCCCAGGTGATCTTCACCCCCGAGGGCGCCTACCCGATCACCGGAGTGAAACAACTACCCATCGACCCCTCATCGCAAGAAGGCCTCACCGAGGTCCGGGAAACCATTGAGGCGACTCTGCAGGTGCTGCAGCCCGGAACCCCGATCAGCTACTTCGGCTACTCGCAGAGCGCGATCATCAGTTCGCTCTTGCAGATTTACCAGGCGGGATGTTCGGGGAGCACATGTCCCCCGCCTGCACCGCCCGCCCAGGGCGACTGGCCGATCAAGAACCTCGACCCGAGCCAGGTCACATTCGTGACCGTCGGGCAGGAGATGAATCCCAATGGGGGCTGGTTCTCCCGGTTCACCGGATTCGTCACCCCCGGCCCCGGCCTGGTGTTCTACGGCGCCACCCCCGAGAAACCCTGGGCCGACCGCAACGTCAACTACACCCTGGAATACGACGGGTTCGCCGACTACCCGAGATACCCGCTGAACTTCCTGTCCTCCCTCAACGCGGCCATGGGCATTCTCCTGGTTCACACCCAGTACGCGTCGCCGAATTACTTCAGGTCGGTCTACGGCACCATTGATCCGATCCTGGCCGCCGGCCCGGCGGTGGCCTGCCAGGATCCGTCCTCGATCTGCAAGCGGCTTCCAACGACTCACGGAACCGAGGACGCCCAGGAGTACTACTTCATCCCGACCCCCAACCTGCCACTGCTGGCTCCGCTGCGGGCGATCCCGTTGATCGGCACCCCGCTGGCGGACCTGATCCAGCCCGCCCTGAAGGTGATCGTGGATCTCGGTTACGCCGACTGGGCACACGGGTTCGGCGACGAGGCTGACCAGCCGCCGGCCAACGTGCTGCTCGAGTTCGGAGTGTTCCCCGACGTCAGCCCCCTCGAGGTCATCAGCAAGCTGATCGCCGGCGTCCAGCAGGGAGTCCAGGACTTCGTCGCGGACCTGCTGCCCGGAGGATCGGTCGCGCAGGAACTGTCCATGGTGGCGTCCACGATCCGCACGATGACGTCGGACACGATGTCGACGATCACCGCGCTCGCGTCCCAGCCGATCGCGCTTCCGTCCCTGGGTGAGGTATTCACGACCGTCCAGAACGTGGTGGCCGAGGTCACCGGCCGCGTCGCACTGGCCGCGTCGGCGCTGTACGCCACGCTTCTGCCGCTGGCGGATTTCGCCAACTCATTCGTCTTCTCTTTACCGGGCTACGCGGTCAATCTCTTCCTCGACGGTGTCCAGCAGGCCGTCAGCGGCGATCTGATCGAAGGACTGGTCAACGCGATCGGCCGCCCGGTCGCCGCCGCCGTCGGATTCGCCGGCATCATTGGGGTCTTCCAATCCGCAGTGTTCCTTCTGGGCGCGCTAGCGGCGGTCACCGGGTGCGGCCCGGCCGCCCCGGTCACCGGTTTCTGTAATATCCCGGCTCCTCAAACTTAAGCGGGCAATGCCGGTCGGGGTGTCGGCGTGTCGTTGACCTGAGGCGCCCCTGGCTTTCGGGAATCTGGATGTTGCTAAGCACTCAGAAACCGAAGGAGAGCCAGGGGCATGATCGAGCCCACGGCGTTGATGTTGGGGCTGGCAGGAATCGGGGTCCGCGCGCTGGTCCAGCGGGCGGACGGTACCCGGGTGGTCTAGGGCGTGTCGCACCGCATCACCGAACTTCGTTACGTAAAACACCCGAAAGGCTCCATCGGCGGTC
>NZ_JAEMSG010000105.1:0-2119 GCF_016462945.1 Mycolicibacterium sp.
TTCCGACGGCATGATCTGCTCGGCGGCCGAACTCGGCATGGGGACCGACCATTCCGGCATTCTGGTGTTGCCGCCCGGCACCGCCGAACCCGGGGACGACGCGGCCGCCGTGCTCGGCCTTGACGATGTGGTGTTCGACCTGGCCGTCACACCCGACCGTGGCTATTGCCTGTCGGTGCGCGGTATCGCCCGCGAGATTGCATGTGCGTACGACCTGCCATTCGTCGACCCCGCCTTCGATCCGAACGTGGTTCCGGCCCTGCCCGCCGAAGGCGCCGCGTTACCAGTGACGATCCAGCTCGGAACCGGGGTCAGCCGATTTTCCCTGCGCGCGGTGACCGGCATTGACCCGGCCGCGATATCGCCGTGGTGGTTGCGTCGTCGGCTGATGCTCTCCGGCATCCGGCCGATCTCGCCAGCCGTCGACGTCACCAACTACGTCATGCTCGAACTCGGTCACCCCATGCACGCCCACGATCGCAATCGCATCCACGGCGAGTTCGCGGTGCGATTCGCCGAGCCGGGGGAGACCGTCGTCACCCTCGACGGCATCGAACGCACACTCGAACCCGGCGACGTGCTGATCGTCGACGACGTAGCTGTCGCCGCGATCGGCGGTGTGATGGGTGCGGGCACCACCGAGATCGACACGAACACCACCGCCGTGCTGCTGGAAGCCGCGGTCTGGGATCCGGCCACGGTCTCGCGTACGGTCCGTCGGCTGCATCTAGTCAGCGAGGCCGGCCGACGCTACGAACGCTGGGTCGACCCGGCCGTCTCCGTGGCCGCCATCAATCGCGCCTCAACCCTGCTGGCCGAGATCGCCGGCGGCACTGTGGGTTCCGCGCTCACCGACTGGTGCGGCGATCCGCCCCGCGAAGACTTCTCCCCGCCGCCGGTGCGGTTGCCCATCGACCTTCCCGATCGGATGGCCGGCGTGGTGTATGCGGACGGCGCCACGGTGCGTCGCCTCACCCAGATCGGTGCGCGGGTCACTTCGGACCCGGGTTCGGACGTACTGACCGTCACCCCGCCGAGTTGGCGGCCCGATATCGTCCAGCCGGCCGACCTCGTCGAGGAGGTACTGCGACTGGAGGGCCTCGACGTGATTCCCTCGGTGCTGCCCACCGCTCCCGCGGGACGCGGCCTGACCCCGGGTCAGCAGCGCCGCCGCGCAATCGGCAAATCGCTGGCGCTGTCCGGGTTCGTGGAAGTGCTACCCACGCCGTTCCTTCCGGCCGGTGTGTTCGACCAGTGGGGTTTGGCAGACGACGATCTACGCCGCAGGACGACGTCGGTACTCAATCCGTTGGAGGCCGACCGTCCGCACCTGGCCACCACCTTGCTGCCGGCACTGTTGGAAGCATTGTCCCGCAACATTTCCCGTGGATTTGGCGACGTGGCGCTGTTCTCTGTCGCCCAGGTGGTGCACCCGACCGCGCAGACCCGCGCCATCGGGCTGATCCCCACCGATCGCCGGCCCACCGATGCCGAGATCGCCCTGCTGGATGGAGCCCTGCCGATCCAGCCGGTGCACATCGGCGTCGTGCTGGCCGGACTCCGCGAACCGCGCGGACCGTGGGGATCGGGCCGGGCCGTCGAGGCGGCCGACGCCTTTGAGGCAGTGCGGGTGATCGCCCGGGCCGGCGGTGTGGAGGTCGAACTGCGGCCGACACAGCACCTGCCGTGGCACCCGGGCCGGTGCGCCGAGGTCGTGGTCGATGGTCGGGTGATCGGCCACGCCGGGCAACTGCACCCCGCGGTCGTTGAGCGGTCCGGATTGCCCACGGGCACCTGCGCGGTGGAACTCGATATCGACGCCATCCCTTTTAGCGCCGGACTGCCGTCGCCCCGGGTGTCGCCGTTCCCAGCGGTATTCCAGGACGTGAGCCTGGTGGTCGCCGCCGAGGTGGCCGCCCAGGGCGTCATCGACGCGGTGCGCGGCGGGGCGGGGGATCTGCTCGAGGACATCGCCCTGTTCGACGTCTACACCGGACCGCAGATCGGCGAGGGCCGCAAATCCTTGACCCTCGCACTGCGCTTTCGGGCGACCGACCGCACCCTCACCGAGGACGAGGCCAGCGCGGCACGTGACGCCGGGGTGGCGGCGGCCGGTGAG
>NZ_JAEMSG010000105.1:2219-10389 GCF_016462945.1 Mycolicibacterium sp.
CACCGAGGACGAGGCCAGCGCGGCACGTGACGCCGGGGTGGCGGCGGCCGGTGAGTGGTTCGGCGCTGTGCTGCGAGGTTAGTGCCGCGTCCTCCTGGGCATGAAGTTGCATTGTAGTGCATAATCATGCACAATAGTGCCATGACTTCGGTGGCGATTGCCGGCGCCAGTGGATATGCCGGCGGGGAGATCCTGCGACTGCTGCTGGGCCATCCTGCCTTCTGCGATGGCCGGATGAGCATCGGCGCGCTGACGGCCGCGGCCAGCGCGGGCACTCACCTGACCGAGCACCACCCGCACCTGCTGCCCCTGGCGCAGCGGGAACTGGAACCCACCGAGATCGAGGTGCTGGTCGGCCATGACGTGGTGTTCCTGGCCCTGCCGCATGGCCACTCCGCCGCCCTGGCGGAACAACTCGACCCCGACACCGTCGTCATCGATTGCGGTGCCGATTTCAGGCTCACCGATGCCGGTGACTGGGAGCGCTTCTACGGCACGCCGTACGCCGGCCACTGGCCGTACGGTCTGCCCGAACTCCCCGGTTGTCGGGACCGCCTTCGTGGGGCCACCCGGATCGCGGTGCCGGGCTGCTATCCGACGGCGGCGCTGCTGGCGCTGCTGCCGGCGGTGGCGGCCGGTCTCATCGAACCGGATGTCACGGTGGTCGCCGTCAGCGGCACCTCGGGAGCGGGCCGGGCCGCCAAGGTCGACCTGCTCGCCTCGGAGGTGATCGGATCGGCGCGCGCCTACAACATCGCCGGTGTACACCGGCACACCCCGGAAATCGCTCAGGGACTTCGAGGCGTCACCGACCGCGATGTCAGCGTCTCGTTCACCCCGGTGCTGATCCCGACGGCGCGGGGGATCCTCGCGACCTGCACGGCGCGCACCTCGTCGTCGCTGTCGGAGATCCGCGCCGCCTACGAAAAGGCCTATGACGCAGAGCCGTTTGTCTATCTGCTGCCCGAGGGTCAGTTGCCCACCACGGGTTCGGTGATCGGAAGTAATGCCGCGCAACTCGCCGTCGCCGTGGACGCCGATGCCGGCGTGATGGTGGCGATCTGCGTGATCGACAATCTGGTCAAGGGAACAGCCGGTGCGGCGGTCCAGTCGATGAACCTGGCACTGGGCTGGCCGGAGACCGACGGGCTCTCGGTGGTCGGGGTGGCGCCGTGAGACTGCTGCGCAATCAGGGCGTCACCGCACCGGCGGGGTTCCGGGCTGCCGGGATCGCCGCCGGGATCAAGAAAACCGGTAGGCCGGATCTGGCACTGGTGTTCAACGAGGGCCCGGACTACGCCGCGGCCGGGGTGTTCACCCGCAACCAGGTCAAGGCCGCCCCGGTGTTGTGGAGCGCTCAGGTGTTGCGGTCGGGTCGGTTGCGCGCGGTGCTGCTGAACTCCGGTGGTGCCAATGCCTGTACCGGGGCGGAGGGTTTTGCCGACACCCACGGATGCGCAGAGGCGGTGGCGTCCGCGCTGTCGGACTGGGGAACCGAGACCGGTCCGATCGAGGTGGCGATCTGTTCCACCGGACTCATCGGCGACCGGTTGCCGATGGACCGGGTGCTGGCCGGGGTGACCGAGATCGTCCACGAACTAGCCGGCGGTCTGGTCGGTGGCGACGATGCCGCGCACGCCATCATGACCACCGACACCGTGCCCAAACAGGTTGCGCTGCATCATTCGTTGGACTCCGGCGAGAACTGGACCGTGGGCGGGATGGCCAAGGGTGCGGGCATGCTGGCGCCGTCACTGGCGACCATGCTGGTGGTGCTGACCACCGATGCCGTCGCCGATGCGGATGCACTCGACACCGCACTGCGTCGCGCGGCTGCCCGCACCTTCGACCGCCTCGACATCGACGGCAGTTGCTCGACCAATGACACCGTGCTGCTGCTCGCCTCCGGCGCCAGTGAGATCCGGCCCACCCAGGACTACCTCGACGACGCTGTGCTGCGGGTCTGCGATGACCTGTGCGCGCAGATGCAGGCGGACGCCGAAGGCGTCACCAAGCGGGTGACTATCACCGTGACCGGTGCGCGCACTGAGGACGACGCCGTTACCGCCGCCCGGATCGTCGGCCGCGACTCTCTGGTCAAGACGGCGATGTTCGGATCCGACCCGAACTGGGGCCGGGTGCTGGCCGCGGTGGGGATGTCGCCGTTCCCGATCGAACCGGATCAAATCACCGTCGCGTTCAACGGGTTCCCGGTGTGCGTCAACGGTGCTGGAGCACCGGGTGCCCGCGACGTCGACCTGTCCGGCCCGCAGATCGACGTCACCATCGACCTGCAACTGGGTGACGCCGCGGCGACGATCCGCACCACCGACCTGTCGCACGCCTATGTCGAAGAGAATTCGGCGTACAGCTCATGAACGCTCAAGCTTTCAACACCGAGCCCCTCCAGGGAAAGATCGTCGTGGTCAAGTACGGCGGCAACGCCATGACCGACGATGCGCTCAAGACCGCGTTCGCCGCGGACATCGTTGCCCTCCATGAAGCCGGCATCCACCCGGTGGTGGTGCACGGCGGCGGCCCGCAGATCAGCGCGATGCTCAAACGGCTCGGGATCGCGGGGGAGTTCAAGGGCGGCTTCCGGGTCACCACGCCCGAGGTGCTCGACATCGCACGCATGGTGCTGTTCGGTCAGGTTGGCCGGGACCTGGTGAACCTCATCAACGCTCACGGGCCGTACGCCGTCGGCCTCACCGGTGAGGACGCCAAATTGCTGACCGCGGTGCGGCGCAGCGTGATGGTCGACGGCGTCGACACCGATATCGGTCTGGTCGGTGATGTCGAGAACGTCAACACCGCGGTGGTGCACGATCTGATTGCGGCTGGAAGGATTCCGGTGATCTCCACCATCGCCCCCGACGCCGACGGCGTGGTGCACAACATCAACGCCGATACCGCCGCCGCGGCAATCGCCGAAGCGCTGGGTGCGGAGAAACTGCTGATGCTCACCGATGTCGAGGGGCTCTATACCCGCTGGCCGGATCGCGAGTCGCTGGTGAGTGAGATCGACACCGACACCCTGGCGCACCTGCTGCCCACCCTGGAGGAGGGCATGGTGCCCAAGATCGAAGCCTGCCTGCGCGCGGTGGTGGCCGGAGTCCCCAGCGCACATGTGATCGACGGCCGGGTCGAGCACTGCGTGCTGGCCGAGTTGTTCACCGATCACGGCGCCGGTACGAAGGTGGTGCGCACATGACGAGCCCGGACACGCTGCTGGACCGGTGGCGCACGGTCATGATGGACAACTACGGCACCCCGCCGTTGGCACTGGCCTCCGGCGACGGTGCCGTGGTGACGGATGTGGACGGTAAGACCTACCTGGATCTGCTCGGCGGGATCGCCGTCAACATCCTGGGCCACCGCCACCCGGCGATCACCGAGGCCGTCACCGCACAGTTGAACACCCTCGGGCACGTCTCGAACCTGTACGCCACCGAACCCGGCGTCGCACTGGCCGAAGCTCTCGTGGGCCACCTCGGCAGCCACGCAAGGGTCTTCTTCTGCAACTCCGGCGCCGAGGCCAACGAGGTGGCCTTCAAGATCACCCGACTGACCGGACGCACCAAAGTTGTCGCCGCACACAATGCTTTCCATGGTCGCACCATGGGTTCACTCGCGCTCACCGGGAAACCGGCTGCGCGGGAGCCGTTCGAGCCGCTGCCCGGCGACGTCACCCATGTGCCCTTCGGCGATGCCGACGCGCTCGCGGCCGCCGTCGGCGATGACACCGCGGCAGTGTTCCTCGAACCGATCATGGGGGAGGGCGGTGTGGTGGTGCCACCGGACGGCTACCTGGCGGCGGCACGGGAGATCACCAGTCGCCACGGCGCACTGCTGGTGATTGACGAGGTGCAGACCGGAGTCGGCCGCACCGGCTCGTTCTTCGCCCACACCCATGACGGCATCACGCCCGATATCGTCACGCTCGCCAAAGGACTGGGCGGCGGACTGCCGATCGGTGCCTGCCTGGCCATCGGACCGACCGCGGAGTTGATGACGCCCGGTATGCACGGCAGCACCTTCGGCGGTAACCCGGTGTGCACCGCGGCCGCACTCGCCGTGCTCAGGGTCGTCGACGACGACGATCTGTGTAACCATGCCGACGCGATGGGCAAGATCCTGGCGCACGGCATCGAGTCGCTCAGCCACCCCCTGGTGGACTACGTCCGGGGACGCGGGCTGCTACGCGGGGTGGTGCTCACCGCGCCGCATGCGAAGGCCGTCGAGGCCGCCGCCCGGGAGGCCGGGTTCCTGGTCAACGCGGCGGCGCCCGATGTCGTCAGGCTCGCCCCGCCGTTGATCATCACCGAAGCGCAGATCGGTGATTTCCTGGCCGCGCTGCCCGCGATCCTGGATACCGCGAGAGCGAGAACATGACGAGACACTTCCTGCGCGATGACGATCTCAGTCCGGTCGAACAGGCCGAGGTGCTGGCGCTGGCTGCGGAGCTGAAGAAAGCGCCTTTTGCCCGGCGGCCACTCGAAGGTCCCCGTGGCGTGGCGGTCATCTTCGACAAGAACTCCACCCGCACCCGGTTCTCCTTCGAAATGGGCATCGCGCAACTCGGCGGGCATGCCGTCGTGGTCGATGGCCGCGACACCCAACTCGGCCGCGATGAGACCCTGGCCGATACCGGCCGGGTGCTGTCCCGCTATGTCGAGGCGATCGTGTGGCGGACTTTCGGCCAGAATCGGCTCGACGAGATCGCCTCGGCGGCAACGGTTCCGGTGGTCAATGCGCTGTCGGACGAATTCCATCCCTGTCAGGTGCTCGCGGATCTGCAGACCTTGGCCGAACGGAAGGGATCACTGTCGGGCCTGCGGATGACCTATCTGGGTGACGGTGCCAACAATATGGCCAACTCGCTCATGCTCGGCGGGGTTACCGCCGGCGTGCACGTCACCATCGCCGCACCGCCGGGTTTCGAACCGGATGCGCGCGTCCTCGCGGCCGTGCGGGTCCGCGCCGCCGAGACCGGTGCGACGGTCACGATCACCACTGACCCGCACGTGGCCGCCGCGGGCGCCGATGTGCTCGTCACCGACACCTGGACGTCCATGGGTCAGGAAAATGACGGCCTGGATCGGGTGGGCCCGTTCCGGCCCTACCAGATCAACGCCGGACTGCTGGCCCTGGCGGACTCGGAAGCCGTTGTGCTGCATTGCCTTCCGGCGCACCGGGGCGAGGAAATCACCGATGAGGTGATCGACGGTCCGCACAGCGCGGTGTGGGATGAGGCCGAGAACCGGTTGCACGCGCAGAAGGCATTGCTGGTGTGGCTGCTGGAACGGGCATCCCAGGGGTCCCAATGAGCGGATCTCCGGAAGTCGCCACCACCCGGGCCGGCCGTCAGGCGCGCATCGTCGCGATCC
This sequence comes from Mycolicibacterium sp., assembly GCF_016462945.1. Classification (GTDB taxonomy): domain Bacteria; phylum Actinomycetota; class Actinomycetes; order Mycobacteriales; family Mycobacteriaceae; genus Mycobacterium. The sequence continues at coordinate 7,610 of NZ_JAEMSG010000105.1, forward strand.
TGTCGTCGCGGTCGGTGCACAGCCAAAGTGAACTCGCCGCGCTGCTGGCCGATGACGGTATCGACGTCACCCAGGCCACCCTGTCGCGAGACCTGGAAGAACTCGGTGCGGTGAAACTGCGCGGCGCCGACGGCGGTGGCGGGGTGTACGTGGTGCCCGAGGACGGCAGTCCGGTGCGCGGGGTCTCCGGCGGCACCGAACGGGTATCGCGACTGCTCGGCGAACTGCTGGTGTCCACCGATGCCAGCGGCAACCTGGCCGTGCTGCGTACCCCGCCGGGTGCGGCCCACTACCTGGCCAGTGCCATCGACCGGGCCGCACTGCCCGAGGTGGTCGGCACCGTCGCCGGGGATGACACCATCCTGGTGATCGCCCGCGAGCCGATGACCGGTGCGCAACTGGCCACCATGTTCGAGACCATTCGCTAGTCACCGACAAGAGGAGAAACTTCATGTCTGAGCGCGTCATCCTGGCCTACTCCGGCGGCCTGGACACCTCGGTGGCTATCAGCTGGATCGGCAGGGAGACCGGCCGCGAGGTGGTGGCCGTCGCCATCGACCTCGGACAGGGCGGCGAGGACATGGAGGTCGTGCGCCAGCGGGCCATGGACTGCGGGGCCGCCGAGGCAGTCGTGATCGACGCCCGCGATGAGTTCGCCAACGAGTACTGCCTGCGTGCCATTGAGTTCAATGCCCTCTATATGGATCGCTACCCTTTGGTCTCGGCGCTGAGCCGGCCGCTGATCGCGAAGCATCTGGTTGCCGCGGCCCGTCAGTACGGCGGCGGCGTGGTTGCCCACGGCTGCACCGGCAAGGGCAACGACCAGGTACGTTTCGAGGTCGGATTCGCCACGCTCGCACCGGATCTCGAAGTGCTGGCCCCGGTCCGCGATTACGCCTGGACCCGGGAGAAGGCCATTGCGTTCGCCGAGGAGAACGCCATCCCGATCAACGTCACCAAGCGTTCGCCGTTCTCCGTCGATCAGAACGTCTGGGGCCGCGCGGTGGAGACCGGCTTCCTGGAGCAGCTGTGGAACGCCCCAACCAAGGATGTCTACGACTACACCGAAGACCCGACGCTGAACTGGAACACCCCCGATGAGGTGATCGTCGGCTTCGAGGCCGGCCGGCCGGTGTCCATCGACGCCCGACCGGTCACGGTGCTGGAGGCCATCGTCGAACTCAACCGCCGGGCCGGCGCCCAGGGTGTGGGCCGCCTCGACGTCGTCGAGGATCGCCTCGTCGGTATCAAGAGCCGGGAGATCTACGAGGCGCCCGGCGCGATGGTGCTCATCACCGCACACACCGAACTTGAGCATGTGACCCTGGAGCGTGAACTCGGCCGGTTCAAGCGGACCACCGACCGACGCTGGGGCGAACTGGTCTATGACGGCCTGTGGTTCTCGCCGCTGAAGACCGCGCTGGAGTCTTTCGTGGCCAAGACCCAGGAGCGGGTGACCGGCGAAATCCGGATGGTCCTGCACGGCGGGCATATCTCGGTCAACGGCCGGCGCAGCCCGGAGTCGCTATACGACTTCAACCTCGCCACCTATGACGCCGGCGATACCTTCGATCAGTCCGCGGCCAAGGGATTCGTGCACCTGCACGGGCTGTCGTCGAAGATTGCCGCGGCCCGGGACCTACGGGGCGATCAGGGGTGACCACCAACGAGGGATCGCTGTGGGGCGGCCGGTTCGCCGACGGCCCCGCACCGGAACTTGCGGCCCTGAGCCGCTCCACGCACTTCGACTGGGTGCTGGCGCCCTATGACGTCATCGCCTCGCGCGCGCACGCGAAGGTGCTCCATAAAGCGGGCCTGTTGACCGATGAGCAGTGCGACTCTTTACTGGCCGGGCTGGACAGTCTGGGCTCCGATATCGCCGACGGTAGCTTCACACCCATCGTCACCGACGAGGATGTCCACGGCGCATTGGAACGCGGACTCATCGACCGGGTCGGAGCGGACGTCGGCGGCCGACTGCGGGCCGGCCGGTCGCGCAATGATCAGGTCACCACGCTGTTCCGGATGTGGCTGCGCGACGCCATGCGCCGGGTAGCCGACGGGGTGTTCGGTGTTGTCGAGGCGCTCACCGCGCAGGCGGCCGCACACCCGAACGCGGTCATGCCCGGCAAAACACATCTGCAAGCCGCGCAGCCGGTGCTGCTGGCGCATCACCTGCTGGCTCATGCTCATCCGCTGCTGCGTGATGTGGACCGGATCGCCGACTTCGATGACCGCACTTCGGTATCGCCGTACGGATCCGGTGCGTTGGCCGGGTCCTCGCTGGGCCTGGATCCCGACGCTATCGCCGCGGACCTGGGTTTCGCCGCGGCCGCGGACAACTCGATCGACGCCACAGCGTCCCGCGACTTCGCCGCCGAGGCGGCCTTTGTGTTGGCCATGATCGCCGTCGATATCTCCCGGCTGGCCGAGGACATCATTTTATGGAGCACAACCGAATTCGGCTATGTCACCCTGCATGACGCCTGGTCGACCGGAAGCTCGATCATGCCGCAGAAGAAGAACCCGGATATCGCCGAACTGGCTCGCGGTAAGACCGGCCGGCTGATCGGCAACCTCGCGGGCCTACTTGCCACGCTCAAGGCGCAGCCGTTGGCCTATAACCGCGATCTCCAGGAAGACAAGGAGCCGTTACTCGACTCGGTGGCCCAACTCGAGTTGGTGCTGCCCGCGATGGCCGGACTGGTCGCCACCCTGGTCTTCGACGTCGATCGGATGGCCGCGCTGGCCCCGGCCGGTTACACCCTGGCCACCGATAT
>NZ_JAEMSG010000106.1 GCF_016462945.1 Mycolicibacterium sp.
CCGGTGAGGATGCCGTCTCCGGTGGTTCCGAAGGCGGGCATCACGATGTGGCCGGACTGTTCCCCGCCGAGGCTGTACCTGCCGGACCGCAACTCCTCGAGAACGTACCGGTCCCCCACAGCCGTGGTGCGCACGTCGATCCCGGCCTCCCGCATGGCCAGATGCAGTCCGAGGTTGCTCATGACCGTGGTGACCAAGGTGTTATCGATGAGTTCGCCGGCCTCCCGCATGGCCAGCGCCAGCACCGTCATAATCGCGTCGCCATCAACCACCTGACCGGTCGCGTCCACCGCGAGGCAGCGGTCGGCGTCGCCATCGTGAGCCAACCCCAGATCCGCACCGTGGGTGACCACCGCGGCCTGCAACTGCTCCAAATGAGTCGAGCCGCAATCCTCATTGATGTTGAGCCCATCGGGTTCGGCATTGATCGCGATGATTTGTGCACCGGCTGTGCTGTATGCCCGCGGAGCGGCCACGGATGCCGCGCCGTTGGCACAGTCGACCACGACGGTCAGGCCGTCGAGGCGCGCACCGACGGCGGCTGCGATGTGATCGAGATAGCGATCAAGGGCATCGGCCGCCTTGTGCACCCGGCCGATATCGGCGCCGGCCGGTCGCACGCCGGGCCCCTGAGCCACCAACTCCTCGATGCGATCCTCAGCGTCGTTATCGAGTTTGTGACCGCCGGGGCCGAAGATCTTGATGCCGTTATCGGGCATCGGGTTATGCGAGGCGGAGATCATCACGCCGAAGTCGGCGTCGTAGGCGGCGGTCAGGTATGCCACCGCCGGTGTCGGCAGCACTCCGACCCGCAGCACATCCACACCCTCGCTGGCCAGTCCGGCGATCATCGCGGCTTCGAGCATTTCGCCACTGGCCCGCGGATCGCGGCCGACGACGGCAACGCTCCGGCCGGCAGGGCCGCCGGCACACGATGTGGCAAGGCGCCGCGCCGCGGCCGAACCGAGAGCCAGAACCAGCTCTGCGGTCAGGTCGCGGTTGGCGACGCCTCGCACACCGTCGGTCCCGAATAATCGGCCCATGTGGGTGCCCGATCAGCGCTTGCTGTACTGCGGCGCCTTACGGGCCTTCTTCAGGCCGTACTTCTTGCGCTCGATGGCGCGCGGGTCACGGGTGAGGAAGCCGGCCGCCTTCAATGCCGGCCGATCCTCCGGCTGCACCAGGATCAGCGCTCGGGCGATAGCCAGGCGCAGCGCGCCGGCCTGACCCGAGGGGCCACCCCCGTCGAGGTGAGCGTGAATGTCGAAACTGTCCACCCGGTCGACGATCACCAGCGGTGCCTTGATCAGCTGCTGGTGAACCTTGTTGGGGAAGTAGGTCTCCAGGCTGCGCCCGTCAAGGTGGAACTGCCCGTTGCCGGGCATCAGGCGCACCCGAACCACGGCCTCCTTGCGGCGGCCGACGGTCTGGATCACGCGATCCAGGACCACCGGTTCGCGACGCTTGCGCTCCGCGGCAGCCGCGGGAACCTCAGCGGTCGCGTCCGCCGTCTCGGGGGCGGTGTCGGGGGCGGTGTCGGGTGCCGTGTCGGGTGCCGTGTCAGCGACGCTGGCCGCGATGGTTTCCGGGATGGTTTCCGGGATGGCTTCCCCGGGGGCCACGTCAATCGTCTCGGTCTTGTTCTCCTCGGTCACTGGGCCACCTGCTTGATCTCGAACAGAATCGGCTGCTGGGCGGAATGCGGGTGGTCCGGGCCGGTGTAGACCTTCAGCTTCTTCTGGACCTGCCGACTCAGCTTGTTGTGCGGCAGCATGCCGACGATCGCCTTCTCAACCACACGATCGGCGTGCTTGGCCATCTCTTCGCCGAGCGTGCGCGACCGCAGGCCGCCGGGAAAACCCGAGTGGCGATAAGCCATCTTGTTGTTGAGCTTGTCGCCTGCGATGGCGATCTTGTCGGCGTTGACGACGATGACGAAATCGCCCCCGTCGACGTTGGGCGTGAATGTCGGCTTGTGCTTGCCGCGCAGCAGATTGGCTGCAGCAACGGCGAGTCGGCCGAGCACCACGTCGGTGGCATCGATGACGTACCACGAACGCGTGGTGTCACCGGCCTTCGGCGTGTACGTAGACACAGCGGTAACCTCTCCTTTGTCGGGTGGATCCCGGGCGACCCGGGTGCCGGTACGGACATCGACGGTCGGGGAGTTCTCGGCGACCAGCACTGACCCGAGATCCCGGCTTGCGCCACGGGCGAACCCGCGACGTACCGCATGCCGACGCCTTAGCCTACCTGCGGCGATCCGACCAGGTCAAAACGCGCCTGATCCGCCTGCTGTGCGGTCCTCGGCGGCTCTCCTCCACGGAAGTCGCACAGCAGGCGGTTCAGGGTGACACCAGGTTCGACGCTCAACCCGGTGCGGCGGTTCCCACTTCGCGCGCTGAACGCACCGCCCGCTCGCACGCGCCTCGGATGCCGTCCTCCCGGCCCGGTGCGCTCTGGCAGCCGATACTGATCCGCGTCGAGCCGGCCAGCACCACCGACCAGTGGATAACCCGTCCGACCCGGACCTCCCGGTAGGTCACCGCGGGACGGCCGGCCACATCGCCGGCCGGACTGAAGTCCACGAAAACCCCGGGTGTCTGATCGGCGACCGCGCGGCCGAGCACCTCGGCAGCCTGAGCCAGCGTCGTTTCGGGCGCATACGACTGGGTGATATGCAGGGCGAGATCCGCATCGGCCGGCGAGTGCACCTGTACCCGTCGGGATCCGGGCCCACCGGTCACCCGTTCGACGATCCAGCGCGACGGAATCGCAACGGCGATCCGGCCCTCCACCAAGCTCTCGGCCTGTGCATCCGCGGCCGGTGCGATGTCGTTGGCCCGCCCCGCCGCGATCCGCCCCGCCATAACGACGCCACCGGCGAGTGCCAGCAGCGCCGCCGACCCGGCGACGAGTGCCTTTGCCGGGCGCAGCGGCCGTCGGCGCGCCGTGAAGGCACTCGCGGCGACCGCGGCGACGTCGACGTCGCGAGCCACTACACCTCGCCGCCACAACGCTTGTCGAATCTCTTCCGCACTCTGCGCCCCACCGGCAACCCCGGCGTCAATCAGAACCTCGTCGGTTCCGGCCAACTCCGCTGCGATATCGACGACTGTTTCACTATCACCGCGGTTGAGAACCCGCACGGAAGAACCGCTGCACACGGCGACGAGTTCGGCGGTGATTTCGATAACCGCTCCGGCGGGACGGTCGCCGATGATCAATTCAGATCGGCTCATTGCGACGACCCGTCGGCCCGTCGCGGCGACCGCCTCAACGACCCGGTCCAACCGCGGTACCGACCACCAGGACGGGTGAAGAACCACCACGGGACCGCGGCACTCACCCAGGGTTGACGCAATGAGCACGCGCCACAGATCCCAGACCTCGACCGGGCGGTCGTCGAGCAGTGCGATCGGGTCGTCAATTCCACCGAGAGCCGCCGCTACGGTCGCTGCCTCCGGCCGGTTGCCTGATCGGCCCCGAAGTATGCGCACGGTCGCGGGGCCGACTTCCAATACGGTCGGCATCGGATGACGTTAGGGCCGGCGGGCAGGTCCGTGCGCCCCCGATCCACAGGCAGGCCGGCGTGACAGGTGCCCGAACGGCGCGCCGTGCGAACGTCGAGTGGTCGACCGCGGGTGAGTCTGTAACAATCCCGGCATGAGGTCTCGCCGGATGTCCCTGCACCTGCACGCCGCCGTGACGGCCGTAATCGCCGTTGGCGCCGCCCTGACCGCATCCCCGTCAGCTCCGACCGCCAATGCGATGGGCTGCAACGACATTGAAGTGGTGTTTGCCCGGGGTACCGGTGAGCTACCTGGTCTCGGGCGTGTCGGAGATGCGTTCGTCGACGATCTTCGGGCCAGGGTAGGCAACCGCAGTGTCGGGGCCTACGGGGTGAACTACCCCGCCAGCTATGACTTTCTGACCGCCGCCGATGGAGCCAATGACGTCAGCGCCTACATCCAGAACGTGATCAACACCTGCCCGGACACCAGACTGGTGCTGGGTGGCTACTCACAGGGCGCGGGGGTCATCGACATCATCACCTCGGTGCCCTTCCCCGCAATCGGGTTCACCAACCCACTGCCGCCCGACGTCGCCAACCGGGTCGCCGGACTGGCGGTGTTCGGAAACCCCACGGCCAAACTCGGCCTGCCACTGACATCCAGTCCGGTCTACGGAACCAGGGCGATCGACCTCTGCAACGCCGGTGACCCGGTGTGCTCAGACGGCAACAACGTTCCCGCTCACCGCAGCTACGGTCCCGATGGGCTGACCAATCAGGCGGCCGCGTTCGTGGCAAGTCTGCTCTAGCGGCCTGTCCTGCGTGTTTTCGCGCCCGCATCATCGATGTGTGAGTATTGGCGGCATGCGAATCATCACCGCACTGGTTGCGTTGGCTGCGCCACTGGCACCGCTGATCGCCATACCCGCCGCTCACGCTGCCTCATGCCCGGACGTTGAGTTGATTTTCGCCCGCGGCACCAGTGAACCGGCCGGCGCCGGACGCGTGGGCCAGGCACTGGCCGATCAACTCGCGGCACTGCTCGGTGGCCGCAGTCTTGGCGTGTACGGCGTCAACTACCCCGCCACCTATGATTTCCTGGCCGCTGCCGACGGGGCCGCCGACGCCACCAACCGCATCGCGGCGATGTCGCAGAAGTGCCCCGCGACCCGCTACGTACTCGGCGGCTACTCGCAGGGCGCGGCGGTGGTCGACATGCTGGTGGGCATTCCGCCGTTGGGCCAGAAAGTCGGCGACGTCGGATCGGCGCCACCACTGCCGGCCGGACTGGCCGATAAGGTCGCCGCGATGGCGGTATTCGGAAATCCCTCAACGAAGTTCGGTATTCCCGTGTCGGCCGCCATGGTGCCGTTCGCCGGCAAGGGCATCGACCTGTGCAATGACGGCGACCCGATCTGTTCTCAGGGTCGCAACCCGTTCGCGCACACCAGTTACGAGAAGACCCCTCTGGTCGGCCAGGCCGCCGGCTTCGTGAGCGGGATGCTCTAACCTGCGGAGATTGCCGGCCTGGTAACACCGCTGCCCTTCGGGATATCATGGGCTGATGCTGGTGAGACTGGTGAGCAGTGTGGTGTCGGTGCTATGCGGCGTCGCCGCATTGTTACTCGCCCCGCCGGCACAGGCGGTTGACTGCCCCCAGGTCGAGGTGGTCTTCGCCCGCGGCCGGGTCGAACCACCCGGTGTCGGCTGGATCGGCGACGCGTTCGTCAACGATTTGCGGTCCAAGACCGACAAGACCGTGGGCGTCTACCCGGTCAACTACCCGGCGGACACCGAGGTCATCGAGGGCGCCAACGATATGAGCCAGCGCATCCAGTACATGGCGGCCAACTGTCCGAACACCAGACTGGTGCTTGGCGGCTACTCGCTGGGCGCCGCAGTCACCGATATCGTGCTGGGTGCCCCCTCGTCGATGTTCGGCTACACCAATCCGCTGCCGCCGGCCATGAGTGACCACATCGCCGCAGTGGCGTTGTTCGGCAACGGAACCATTCCCTTTTTCGGTCCGGTTTCTGAAGTCAGTCCGATCTACGGCGCCAGGACCATCGACATGTGCAACGACGCCGACCCAATTTGCAGTGGCGCACTCAGTCCCGACAACCCCATCGGAGACATCATCGGCAACTGGTCGTCCCACCTGCAACCCGCCTATATCGACTCCGGCCTGGTCGATCAGGCCGCCGGTTTCGTGGCAGCGCGACTCTAGTCTCTGGTGCGGACATCGCGGGTCACCGCAACGCGGGCCGCCAACTGATCATCGGGCGGGTAGTCCACCCCGACCAATGTGAGTCCGCGGGCCGGAGCGGCGGCGAAATCACTGGAGCGTGCACTGGCCGTCAACAATGATGTGCACCAGATGGATTCGCGGCGACCCTCACCGACTGCCAGCAGCGCCCCCACCAACGACCGCACCATCGACCAGCAGAACGCATCCGCGCTGACGTGGGCGGTCACTAAGTCACCATCGCGAACCCAGTCCATCCGCTGTAATTCCCGAATGGTCGTCGCACCAGGCCGCTTTCGACAGAACGCGGCGAAATCGTGCAGCCCCAGTAATGATCGCGACGCGTGAACCATTGCGTCAATGTCCAGCGCACGGGGCCACGGTGCGATGAAGCGGGAGTCCTGGGGCTCCGTGCCATACGGTGCAAGCGAAAGTCGGTAGACGTAGTGGCGGCGCAGTGCCGAGAACCGGGCGTCGAAACCCGCCGGTGCCCGGACGATTGTGCGCACCCGGACGTCGTCGGGAAGGAATCCGGCGAGCCGGCGGACGAGTGCGGCGAATTCAGGGTCGTCGCCCGGCCCGCCGCGGGCGTAGCCGTTGCCGACAACATCGGCAGGGATATCGACGTGAGCTACCTGGCCGGTGGCATGTACGCCGGAGTCGGTGCGTCCGGCGGCGAACAATCGCAGCCGCGACCGGAACACCGTCGACAACGCATCATCAAGAACGCCGGCGACGGTACGAAGACCGTCCTGTACCGCCCACCCGTTGAAATCCGTACCGTCGTAGGCGATGTCGAGTCGGAGCCGGATCGGCCCGGGGTCAGGACTCGTCAGGCTCGGACTGCTCCTCAGCGACCTCGGCTACCTCGGCAACCTCGGCGTCGGCGATCCCGGCGTCCTCCGCCTCGATCTCCTCCAAGGTGTCCTCGGGCTCCTCCACAGTGTCCTCGGCCTCCGGCTCGATGGGCGCCTGTGCGGCTTCGGCAGCCTTCTTCGCGGCCTTATTGGCGGTGCGGCGGGCCCGATCGGCCTCCGAGGTCACGGTCTTCTCCCGAACCAGTTCGATGACGGCCATCGGTGCGTTATCGCCCTTGCGCGCCTCCACTTTGATGATGCGGGTGTAGCCACCCTCGCGGTCGGCGAAGAACGGTCCGATCTCGGCAAACAGGGCGTGCACCACGTCCTTGTCGCGGATCTTCTTCATCACCTCACGCCGGTTGTGCAGCGTGCCCTTCTTGGCATGGGTGATGAGCTTCTCGGCATAGGGCCGCAGCGCCCGCGCCTTGGGCTCGGTGGTCTTGATCCGACCATGCTCGAAGAGCGACGCGGCCAGGTTGGCCAGTAGCGCCTTCTGGTGCGAGGAAGACCCGCCGAGGCGAGGGCCCCTAGTGGGCTTAGGCATGTGAAACTCCGGCCATTGTGACTACTCCTTTGTGGGGCCGGCCCCCGTATCAGGTAGGGCCGGGACGAATTTGTTAGAGCTGTTCGGTTTCGGCGTAGTCCTGGTCGGCATCGAGGTCGTAGCTGACGTCGGCGCTCCAGGTACCGGTGGCCACGTCGTAGCCGGCAACTTCGGACGGATCGAAGCTGGCCGGCGAGTCCTTCAGTGACAGGCCGAGCTGATGCAGCTTAATCTTCACCTCGTCAATGGACTTCTGGCCGAAGTTACGAATGTCCAGCAGATCGGACTCCGTGCGCCCTACCAGTTCGCCGACGGTGTGCACACCCTCGCGCTTGAGGCAGTTGTAGGAGCGGACAGTCAGGTCGAGGTCGTCGATCGGCAGCGCGAACGCGGCGATGTGATCGGCCTCGGCCGGCGACGGACCGATCTCGATACCCTCAGCCTCCAGGTTGAGTTCCCTTGCCAGACCGAACAATTCGACCAAGGTCTTGCCTGCCGACGCCAGGGCGTCACGCGGGCTGATGGAGTTCTTGGTCTCGACGTCGAGAATCAGCTTGTCGAAGTCGGTGCGCTGCTCGACACGGGTGGCTTCGACCTTGTAGGTAACCTTCAGCACCGGCGAGTAGATGGAATCGACCGGGATACGGCCGATCTCGGCGCCGGATGCCTTGTTCTGCACGGCGGGAACATAGCCGCGGCCCCGTTCGACGACGAGCTCGATCTCCAGCTTGCCCTTGTCGTTCAACGTCGCGATATGCATATCCGGGTTATGCACGGTGACACCGGACGGCGGCACGATATCGCCGGCCGTGACCGCACCGGGTCCTTGCTTGCGCAGGTACATGGTGACCGGCTCGTCCTCGTCGGAGGACACGACAAGACCCTTGAGGTTGAGGATGATGTCGGTGACGTCTTCCTTGACGCCCGGCACCGTGGTGAACTCGTGCAACACACCGTCGATGCGGATGCTCGTCACGGCCGCGCCGGGAATCGAGGACAGCAGCGTGCGGCGCAGCGAATTGCCAAGGGTGTAGCCGAATCCTGGCTCCAACGGCTCGATGATGAACTGCGAGCGGTTATCGGCGATGACGTCTTCGCTCAGTGTGGGTCGCTGAGAAATCAGCATCTTCTTCTCATATCTCCTTCTCGGCACCCGCTATTTGATGCCGTTAGGTACCTGCGGAACGGTCGTCCCGCAGATTTACTTGGAATAGAACTCAACGATGAGCTGCTCGGCGAGCGGAACCTGAATCTGCTCGCGCGTCGGTAACTGGTGGATCAGGATTCGCTGGCGCTCACCGAGCACCTGCAGCCAGGACGGGATCGGACGGTCACCCGCCACCTCCCGCGAAATCTGGAACGGCAGCGTGTTGATCGACTTGTCGCGAACATCGACGATGTCGTACTGCGACACCCGATAGCTCGGGACATTCACCTTGACGCCGTTGACCGTGAAGTGGCCGTGGCTGACCAGCTGTCGGGCCATCCGCCGGGTGCGCGCCAGGCCGGCGCGGTAGACGACGTTGTCCAGCCGGCTCTCGAGGATTTGCAGCAGGTTCTCGCCGGTCTTGCCGACGGAACGGTTCGCCTCTTCGTAGTAGCGGCGGAACTGCTTCTCCATCACGCCGTAGGTGAAGCGGGCCTTCTGCTTCTCCTGCAGCTGCTGGCGGTACTCGCTCTCCTTGATTCGCGCGCGGCCGTGCTGGCCGGGCGGGTAGGGGCGCTTCTCGAACGCCTGATCGCCACCGACGAGGTCCACGCCGAGCCGGCGCGACTTTCGGGTCATAGGACCGGTATAACGAGCCATTACTGTGATCCTCCCTAGACCCGGCGCCGCTTGGGCGGACGGCAGCCGTTGTGCGGCTGCGGAGTGACATCGGAAATCGCGCCAACCTCCAGGCCGGCGGCCTGCAGCGAGCGAATCGCGGTCTCGCGGCCCGACCCCGGACCCTTCACGAACACATCGACCTTCTTGACCCCGTGCTCCTGGGCCTTGCGGGCGGCGTTCTCCGCGGCCAACTGGGCGGCGAATGGCGTTGACTTGCGCGAGCCCTTGAAGCCGACATGGCCCGACGAAGCCCACGCGATGACGTTGCCCTGCGGGTCGGTGATGGACACGATCGTGTTGTTGAACGTGCTCTTGATGTGAGCCGCGCCGTGCGGGATGTTCTTCTTCTCCCGGCGGCGGGTCTTCTGACCCTTCTTGGCAGAGGCGGCCTGCCCCGCCTTTTTTGCTGGTGGCATCGTTACTTAGCCTTCTTCTTGCCGGCGATGGTGCGCTTCGGGCCCTTGCGGGTGCGCGCATTGGTCTTTGTCCGCTGACCGCGGACGGGCAGCCCGCGGCGATGCCGCAGGCCCTGGTAGCAGCCGATCTCGATCTTGCGACGGATATCGGCCTGCACCTCGCGGCGCAGGTCACCCTCGACCTTGAGATTGCCTTCGATGTATTCGCGCAGCTGAATCAGCTGGTCGTCGGAGAGATCCTTACTGCGCAAATCCCGGTCGATTCCGGTCGCCGCAAGAATCTCCTGGGATCGGGTGCGGCCGATTCCAAAGATGTAGGTCAGCGCGATCTCCATGCGCTTATCGCGCGGAAGATCCACGCCCACTAAACGGGCCATATGTCGGCATTCCTCTTTTTTCTGCGGAGGTCTGTTCCCAGTCCATCCCGGAGGTTTCCGGGGCCCGGCCTCCGTTCCGGGCGTAGAAGAGTCCGAGGCTCTTCGCCGGGGCTCATCGCACTCGGCGTATCCGGGTGCTGGTTCTGGGAGGTCTTCATTCAGTTGTATTTGCGGCCAACCTGCCGCAGGGGCTAGCCCTGCCGCTGCTTGTGGCGCGGATCAGGGCAGATCACCATGACCCGCCCATGCCGACGGATCACCCTGCACTTATCGCAGATCGGCTTAACGCTCGGGTTCACCTTCACGGCCTGTTGATCCTTCTAGTCGTTATTGAGCTTTGGCTCACTTGTACCGGTAGACGATCCGGCCCCGGGTCAGGTCGTAGGGCGACAACTCCACCACAACCCGGTCCTCGGGCAGGATGCGGATATAGTGCTGCCGCATCTAGCCACTGATGTGGGCAAGCACCTAGTGGCCGTTCTCCAACTCAATGCGAAACATCGCATTGGGCAGGGGCTCGACCAC
>NZ_JAEMSG010000020.1:0-9516 GCF_016462945.1 Mycolicibacterium sp.
GCCCCAGAGTGTTGGCGGGGCTCAGCGCCCCAGAGTGTTGGCGGTCAGCCAGGCCTCGGCCACCGAGCGGGGATCGGCGCCCGCCTTGACCTGACGCAGCATGTCGACCAGGGCGGCGGTGTCGAGCACTCCCGCGATCTCGTTGATCGCCCGCAACTGCATCTGAGTGAGCTCATTGCGCCGGTACAGCGCGACGACATTCTGCGCCGGTATCAGGGTCGGCTTGCTATCGACGAGTACGACCACGTCGTCGGGCACGTCGGGGGCGGCCGTACCGGTCCAGGCCGCCGTGACTGCCCCGGTGCGCAGGGCGTCGAACATCGCAGCCGAGTTCCGGAATTCACGTGGCGTCGGCAGCGTGCAGTTCCCGACAGGCGAAGGACGATTGGTGCCGACGACGGCACCGATGCTCACTGCTGAACAGCGATCCACCAGCGCGGTGAGATCCCGACTCCCCCATGCGGTCGCGGTCGCCGCGCTGACGGCCAGCGCGGCCTTGTCCTCGGCGGCCACGGCGTAGTCACCGGCGGCAACGCCCTCCGGCAGGGCGCCGGCCATCGCCCGATACACCTGCGCGGCCGAGCGCGCGGCTGAGTCCGGCGCGAAGCGCTCCAGTAGCCGCCCGGTGAATCCCGGCACGACGCCGACCGACACGTCGTCGAGTGCGGCCACCGGGTCATCCGAGGTTTTCACGGCGACGGCCGTCCCGTAATAGCGAAGGCCGGCGGCATAGATCTCGGCCAGCAGGGTTATCTCCGGATCGGCGGACGTGCCGACGGTCAGTGCGGGCGCTGGCGGCCGCGCACCGCAGCCGACCAGCGCCACCGCCACCGCAACAGCGAGCAGGACCATCCGGCGGATCGCGGTCGTCCGCACCGCCAGATCGCTCACTCCTCGACCGCGGCGGCCACCGCGGGACCGACCCGCAGATCCAACGGGATGGGCACAATGTGGTCGGACACCAGATCGTCGCCGACAACAGAGAAAATCGCTTCTGCAGCAGCAACTTTCATGTTCTCGGTGATCCGGGGGCTTTGCATGGCGGAGCCTTTCACCGTTTCCGGTCAAACAGGACCGAGGGTACTGCGCTCAAATCAGGCCGAGTTTGGTGACCGCGTCACGCTCGTCAGCCAGTTCGGCGGTCGACGCATCAATGCGGCCACGGGAGAACTCGTCGATGGTCAGGCCTTCGACGATCGTCCAATCGCCGTTGCGAGTAGTCACCGGGAACGACGAGATCAGGCCCTCCGGCACGCCATAGGAGCCGTCGGAGGCAACCGCCATCGAAACCCAGTCGCCCTCGCTGGTGCCGAGCAGCCAGTCCCGGGCGGCGTCGATGGTCGCCGACGCGGCCGAGGCGGCCGAGGACGCACCACGGGCCTCGATGATGGCCGCGCCGCGCTTGGCGACGGTCGGGATGAAGTAGTTCTCGATCCACGCTTGGTCGTTGACCACCTTGGCCGCGTTCTTGCCGCCGATCTCAGCATGGAACAGGTCGGGGTACTGGGTGGCCGAGTGGTTACCCCAGATTGTCATCTTCTTCACATCGGTGACCGCCGCGCCGGTCTTGCGGGCCAGCTGCGAGATCGCCCGGTTGTGGTCGAGGCGGGTCAGCGCGGTGAACCGATCGCGTGGGATCCCCGGCGCATTCGTCATGGCGATCAGCGCGTTGGTGTTGGCCGGGTTGCCCGTGACGCCGATGCGGACATCGTCGGCGGCGACCTCGCCCAGGGCCTTGCCCTGAGCGGTGAAGATCGCGCCATTGGCCTCGAGCAGATCGCCGCGCTCCATACCCGGGCCGCGCGGACGAGCGCCCACCAGCAGGGCCAGGTTCACGCCGTCGAAGATCTTGGTCGGGTCGGCGCCGATCTCGACGCCAGCCAGCGACGGGAACGCGCAGTCGTCGAGCTCCATGACCACACCCTCAAGCGCCTTGAGGGCAGGCTCGATCTCAAGCAGTCGCAGCTCAATCGGACGGTCGGCGCCGAGTAGCGAGCCACTCGCCAGCCGGAACAGCAGGCTGTAACCGATCTGGCCGGCAGCGCCGGTGACGGCGACTTTGAAAGGCTTGGTGCGCACGGGAGGTACTCCTTGTCGGGAACGCAAATCGTCGAGGGCGTGAAGCTGGCGCTCAAAATCTAGCGCACGGACAGCAGCCGGAGACCTCCGGTCTCATACCAGCCGCCACCGCCGGCCACAGGGGGGTCGAAGCGCCAACCTCGACCAAGTACCATCAAGTTCCACCAGATTCCGGACCCTGACAGTGGCGGGGAGGTAGTGCTATGGCGCAGTTCAAAGGTCGCCCGCCGATACTGCTGGACGTGAGCCTCATCCACAATCCCGACGTTGAACCCGAGCACATGCCCGCGCCGCTGTCGGAGGCGGTAGTCGACTGCGCGGTGTACCGCGAGGGCGAAAGGATGCCCGGCTACTACCCCTGTGCCGCAGCGTTGGAGAAGGTCCACGATCTGGAGGCGCTGGGACAGCAGGCCTTTGTGTGGGTTGGGCTGCACGAGCCCGACGAACATCAGATGCAAATGGTCGCCGATGTGTACAACCTGCACCCACTGGCCGTGGAGGACGCGGTCCTTGCCCATCAGCGGCCCAAAATAGAGAGATACGACGACACGTTGTTTCTGGTCGTCAAGACGGTGAACTACGTACCGCACGAGTCGGTGGAGCTGGCCCGCGAAATCGTGGAGACTGGCGAGATCATGATCTTCGTCGGCAAGGACTTCGTGGTTACCGTGCGCCACGGGGACCACAGCGGTCTGGCCGCGTTGCGCAAGCACCTGGAGACCGAACACGAACAGCTGGCGCTGGGTCCCTACGCGGTCATGCACGCGATTGCCGACCACGTCGTCGACTCCTATCGCTGCGTGGTGGCGGCGATGGAGTCCGATATCGACGCCGTCGAGGAGGCGACCTTCTCCCCGCACACCAAGACCTCGATCGAGCCGATCTACATGCTCAAGCGTGAGGTGGTCGAACTGCGGCGGGCGGTTGCTCCGCTCACCGAGGCGTTCGGCAAGATCAACAGCGATCACCAGGACCTGTTGTCCAAAGAAGTCAGCCGTCAGATGCGCGATGTGCTGGACCATCAGATCCACGCCGCTGACCGGATCGCCAGCTACGACGAGATGTTGACATCACTGGTGCAGGCCGCGCTCGCCAAAGCCGGTATGCAACAGAACTCAGATATGCGCAAAATCTCGGCGTGGGCGGCAATGGCGGCGGTGCCCACGGCGATCGCCGGTATCTACGGAATGAACTTTGAGAACATGCCCGAGTTGGCCTGGACCTGGGGGTACCCGGCGGTGCTCCTGCTGATGTTGGCGATCTGCGGCTTCCTGCACCGAACCTTCCGGCGAAACCACTGGCTGTAGACCGGTTCGGTCCTATCCCGGTGACGACGCGGGCCGCAGCGGGTCCAGAACGTCAACCCCATCGTCGACCCACGCCTGACGCATCGCCTCGGCACCTTTCAGGCGAACCCACGCCCCCTCGGTCGGGGTGACAGGTACCGCAGACAGGAACTGCACCGGGTCCCGCGGGGGTTCGGTGAGCATGTCGGGAATGTCGGATAAGCCCAGCAGTAACGCCGTGAACGGCGCCCCGGTCCACAGCGGTTCAGATAAATCCACCAGTGCGCCCGCACTCAGCACCACACCCTCGACCGCGGGGGTCGCTGCCACAACGGCCAGGCTGTGCGCCAGCCCGTTCGCCGAGGCACCCGCGCGAAGACTCAACATGATCTCGGCCCGCGGGCCACGAACCGGATCGGCTAGTGCCGCGGAGGCATCGGTCATCGGGTAGCGCGAACAGCCCAGGGAGACATAGTGGAATACGCCTTCTAAGCCGGCGCGGTGGTCGGGTCCGAAGCGCAGCGCATCGATGCGCTCCACGCCCAGAAAGGTCACACTCGCGACGTCGGGTGCCTTGTCGATGCCCAACGCCGCGAAGTGAGCGCGCAGATGTTCACTCACCTCGGCCAATGGCTGGCTCACGCGGTGAGGTTCGCCCCGGTCTGCGCATCGAAGATATGCAATTTGGACGTATCGAGTGCCAACTCGACGGTCTGGCCGGTTGCGGCTTTCGATTCAGCAGAAACCCTTGCCACAAAACGGTTTTCATCCATGCTCGATTCAGCGGCAAGCTCCGTCAACTGAGCCGAGCGAGCTGCAGCGCCCGAAGTTGAGAAATAGACGTACTTATCGGCCCCAAGTGATTCCACAAGATCCGCCTTCACCCCGAATGCCACCGCACGGCCGCGCTCGTGTGCGTCGATCAGGGCGGCATCCTCGAAGTGCTCGGGCCGCACCCCCACGATCACATCTGCAATCCCGGCATTGCGGGCCAGCAAGCTGCGGACGGTGTCACCGAGCAACACCTGGCCCACCGGCAGACGCAACCCGGCCTCGGTCAGCGCAGCCGGGAAGAAGTTCATCGCCGGCGAACCGATGAAACCTGCGACGAACAGATTCGCCGGATGGTTGTAGAGGTCATCAGGTGTGCCGATCTGCTGGGCCTCACCGGCCCGCAGCACCACTACCCGGTCGCCGAGTGTCATCGCTTCGGTCTGATCGTGGGTGACATAGACGGTGGTGGTGCCCAAACGGTGCTGCAAACGGGCGATCTCACCCCGCATCTGGACCCGCAGCTTGGCGTCGAGGTTGCTGAGCGGCTCATCCATCAGGAATGCCTTGGGCTTGCGCACGATCGCACGACCCATCGCCACCCGCTGCCGCTGACCACCGGAGAGCTGAGAGGGTTTGCGGTCCAGTAGTTCGGTGAGGTCGAGAACTTTGGCGGTCTCCTCCACCTTCGCAGCGATCTCGGACTTACTGAGCTTCGCAAGCGTCAGTGGGAAGGCGATGTTCTGCCGCACCGTCATGTGCGGATAGAGCGCATAGGACTGGAATACCATCGCGATGTCACGGTCACGGGGCGCCTTCTCGTTGACCCGCTGCCCGCCGATGCGCAGCTCGCCTTCAGTGATGTCCTCAAGTCCGGCGATCATGTTCAGAGTGGTCGACTTTCCGCATCCCGACGGTCCGACGAGGATGAGGAACTCGCCGTCGGCGATGGTGAGGCTGAGGTCGCGCACCGGTGTGGCGCCGTCGGGGTACTGCTTACTCACATGATCGAGAACGATTTCAGCCATCGACTACCCCTTCACTGCGCCGGAGGTCAGCCCGGCGACAATCCTTCGTTGGAAGATCAGAACAAACACGATGATCGGGATGGTGATCACCATTGCACCCGCGGCGATCGACCCGGTCGGCTCCTCGAACTGCGAGCTTCCGGTGAAGTTCGCGATAGCGACGGGCGCGGTGATGGCGGCCTTAGTCGCGGTCAACGACAGCGCAAGCAGTAGGTCGTTCCAGGCGAAGATGAACACCAGGATCGCCGCGGTGACGATGCCAGGCGCGGCCAGTGGTGCAATCACCCGGCGGAATGCTTGAGCCGGTGTGGCGCCGTCCATCTTGGCGGCCTTCTCCAGATCCCTGGGGATCTCCCGGAAGAAGGCCGACAGCGTGTAGATGGCCAACGGCAGCGCGAAGGTGATGTACGGGATGATCAGACCGGGCCAGGTGTCGAACAACCCCAGTTTGCGTTCGATGTTGAACAGCGGTGTGACAAGGGAGATCTGCGGGAACATCGCGATCAGAAGAGCCGCGCCGACGAGTACCGGCTTGCCGGGGAACTCCAGTCGCGCCACCGCGTAGGCCGCCATACCGCCGATCCCCACGGCGATGACCGTGGTGATCAGTCCGATGCCGATAGAATTGATCAGCGCCGATGAGAAGACGTCACCTTTGAAGATGCCCCTGTAGTTGTCGAAGGTGATCGACGAGGGAATCAGCTTGCCGTCCTTGACTGTTGAGGTGGGTTTGAGCGACAGGCTCAGGATCCACAGCACCGGAACCAATGCGTAGACGATCACCAGCGTGTTGATAACGGCCCAGCCGGTGGCACGCCGCGGACCAACCCGTTGCGTCATCTCAGCGCACCTCGCCGTCGGTTCCGGGCGCTGCGGCGCCGAATAGTTTGATGTAGATGAACGCGATGACGGCGACGGTGGCGAATACCAGGACGCTGATGGCCGAGCCCAGGCCGATGTTGAAGGCCTTGAACAGGTTGTCGTAACCCAGGATCGACACCGAAGCCGTGTCGTTGGAGCCCGCGGTGAGCACATAGATATTGTCGAAGATCCGGAAGGCGTCGAGCGTGCGGAATAGCAGTGCGACCAGGATGGCGGGCTTGATCAACGGGATGATCACCCGGGTCAGCCGCGTCCACGCGCCGGCGCCGTCGACTTCGGCGGCCCTGAGAAGGTCGTCAGGCACCAGCGCCAGGCCTGCCAGCAGCAGCAGTGCCATGAATGGTGTGGTCTTCCAGACCTCGGCAACGATGACGACCGCCAGCGAGGGAATCTGCTGGGTTAGCGGGGCGCTGCCATCCGGCAGCAGATTGGCGAGGTAGCCGGTGCCCGGTGTCCAGGCGTAGTACCAGCTGTAGGACGCGGCGACGGTGACGATGCCGTACGGAATGAGGATTGCCGTTCGAACCACACCCCGGCCGAAGATCGTGCGGTGCATGACCAACGCGAGAGCAAGGCCGAGGACGAACTCGATCGCCACCGAGATGACCGTGATAGCCAGGGTGACGAAAAATGCTGTCCACCAATACTTGTCCGTGAGGATGGTCTGATAATTGGCCAACCCGACGAACTTGTTGTCGGCAGGACTGGCCAGGTTGTAGCGCTGCAGGCTCAGCCAGATGGCGTACCCGATCGGATAGGCCGTCACCGCGAGCATGAGGATGACCGCCGGGGCGATTAGGAGATAGGCCAGGCGCCGCTGCGAACGGCGATCGTCGGTGCCGACGGCGGGCGCGGTCACGGGATCAGCCCTTTGCCGTCGATGGCCTTCTGAACCTGGACGGCGAGCTCGTCGGCGGTCGTCTCCGGCTCGATCGAGGTGATCGGGGCCAGAGTCGCCGAGATGCGCATCGACATCGCCTGATAGTTCGGGGTCGCCGGCCGGACTGCCGCAGTGATCAGTTGGTCGCGGATGATCGCGTACTGCGGGTATTTCTTCTGAAAGTCGGGATCGGAGTACAGCGACGCACGCACCGCCGGTAGACCGCCCTCGATCGAGGTGTAGCGCTGGTTGGATTCGCTGCGGATGCAGCGGATCGCCTCGAAGGCCTCGGCCGGGTGCCGTGTGGTGCTGGCCACCGCGAAGTTGAGACCGCCGAGGGTGACCCGGGCCGGCTGCCCGGGCGTCACGCCCGGGTAGGGCGCGAACCCGAACACCGTGCGGCTGGCGCCGAACGCGATGTCGAACTGCTCGTCAGTGGGCGAGAAGGTGCCGGCGTCATTGATGCTTCCGGCCAGTTCGGGTTTCTCGTTGAGGGGCAGGAACGACACACCGCCCTTGACCGCGTTCTCCAGCATGGAGGCGAACACGAACGGCCAGTTGACCTCGAGGGCGGCCTTGCCCGCCTCGAGAGCCAACCGGGCAGTGCCTTCGTCGGTCGCAGTGACAGACGGGTCGGCACCGGGAGCGGTCGCCACCGACTTGATGATCTGCAGCGCCCGCACGGTGGCGGCACGGTGCTCAGGAGTGTCGACAAGGGTGACGGTCTTGCCGTCCTCGGACAGCACGCGACCGCCTGCGCTCTCCAGCAGCGTGTTGAACCAGACCACGAGGCCCTCGTATTGCTTGGCCTGGACCGCGATCCAGCTGGGTTTCCCCTCGGCGTGCAGCCGGTCAGCGTCAGCGAGCATCTGGTCCCAGGTGGGAGGCGGGGGAGCCACCAGATCCGGACGGTACCAAAGCAATTGGGTGTTGGTGGTGATCGGTGCGGCGAACAGCTTGCCCCGCCACTTGGCGGTCTCGAGCGGGCCAGGCAGGGTGTCGTCGGCGGCATCGGCCTCGGCCATCCCGGCGGGATCGGCCGACAGTGGCAGCGCCCAACCCGCTTCGGCGAACTCCGCCGTCCATACGACGTCGAGGGCCATCACATCCAGAGTGCGGTCGTTACCGGTGATCCGGCGGGCCAGCTGAAGCCGTTGATCGTCAGCACCCCTGGGAAGGCTGAGCTGTTGGATCCGGAATCGCCCGCCGAGTTCGTCATTGCAGCGATCGGCCACCGCAGTGAACGTCGCAGCGTCGCCGGCTGCCGTATAGAGGCTCACAACCCGACCGTCACCGCCGGAACCGCACGCCGACACCGCCGAGGTCGTGGTGAGCGAAGCCAGCACGGCGGCGGTCACGCGCCGGATGCGGGTGCCAACGATCCTCACGACATCCGCCTCTCGCCGTTCATCTGAGCATCAGGGGTCACTGTAACCGGGAAACCGCTTGTCAACGGCTATAACGTCAAGCGCGACAGCATGTCCCGGGCCTGCTCGGCGTTCTGTGGATCGCACAGTACGTCGTACCGTCCGGCCACCAACTGCATGGTGGAGCTGAAATCCCTTGTGCCCTTTGCCATCGCATACGGAATCGCCGAGGTGATGAGACCAAAAATCACGCCGGAGATGATGCCAATGGGCAGGTACTGGCCCACGTTGTTACTGAAGAGACCCAGCAGCAGGCCGATGAAGACACCCAGCCAGGCGCCACTGAGCACCCCGCCGCCGAGAACCTTGCCCCAGGTGAGTCGTCCGGTAACCCGCTCAACCTGCATCAGATCGACGCCGACGATCGTCACCTGCTGTACCGGGAACTGGTTGTCCGACAGGTAGTCGACGGCCTTTTGGGCCTCGGCATAGGTCGGATAGGAACCGACCGGCCAGCCTTTGGGCGGTGTCGGCAGGCCCAGCGGGCCGCGACGGGACGCGCCCGCGCGGCCGCCGGGGCCCACGGGCGGGTTTTGCCCGGGCTGGAAAGGACTGGTCATTGTTGCCGTTCTCCTCCGTCGATCAGCGCCGCCCTGACCTGCGGCGCATACGCTAGGTTCATTAGCATGACAGCTGGCAGCGGGGACCCCGGCGAAAAGCCGCAAAACGAGGGCCAGCAGCCGCCCCCGGGTGGCTATGAACCGCCACCCATCGAACAGACTCCCGCCTATGGCGGGTACCCGCCGCCACCGGGCTATGCCGGTTTTCCGCCACCTAGCGGCTACGAGCCGACCCCGACTGGTGGATACCACTCACCGTACGGCGGTACCTATCCGCCACCCCAGGGCGGTTACGCACCACCGCCCGAGTACGGCGCCCCATATCCGACCGGCTACGGCTATCCGGCCGCGCCGGCCGGCACCAACTCGCTGGCCATCTTCTCGCTGGTGGCTTCGGTCGTGGGCCTGCTGTGCGGGGTCGGGTCGATCGTCGGCATCGTGCTGGGCGCGATCGCGATCAGCCAGATCAAGAAGACCCGTCAGGGCGGTCACGGTCTGGCGGTTGCCGGGATCGTTGTCGGCGTTGCGTCACTGGTGATCAGCATCGTCTGGATGAGCACCGTCTGGAACTAGCACCGTCTGGAACTAGCACCGTCTGGAACT
>NZ_JAEMSG010000020.1:9616-21182 GCF_016462945.1 Mycolicibacterium sp.
CTGGATGAGCACCGTCTGGAACTAGCACCGTCTGGAACTAGCACCGTCTGGAACTGATGCCTAAATCGGCGGCGCGAACGGCGCCGACTGCCGCGTCATCCCGGCGGCGCGGCCCTTGCCCGCCACCACCAGTGCCATCTTCCGACTGGCCTCGTCGATCATCTCGTTGCCGAGCATCACCGCGCCGCGCGCACCACCGGCCTTCGACGTATGCCACCCATAGGCCTCGAGGATGAACTCAGCATGGTCGTACTCCTGCTGTGCGGGGGAGAAAATCTCGTTGCCCGCCGCAATCTGGTCGGGATGCAGCACCCACTTGCCGTCGTAGCCCAGGGCAGCGGACCGACCCGCCACCCGCCGGAACGCCTCGATATCGCGCACCTTCAGGTAGGGGCCGTCGATCGCTGCGACGCCGTGCGCACGCGCGGCGATGAGAATGGTCATCAATATGTGGTGGTAAGCGTCGCCGACGTCGTAGCCCTCCGGTTGCTCACCCACCACCAGGGTGCGCATGTTCAGGTTGGCCAGCAGATCGGCCGGTCCAAGCACCAATGCCTGCACGCGCGGTGCCCCGGCGATGGCGTCGATGTTCCTCAGCCCCATGGCATCTTCGATCTGGGCGTCGATTCCGATCCGTCCCACTTCCAACCCGTGGCTGCGCTCAAGTTGGGTGAGCAATAGATCCAGCGCTTGCACGTGGTATGCGTCGGTCACCTTGGGCAGCACGATGACATCGAGGTGCGCACCTGCCGTCGACACCACATCGATCACATCGGTGTGCGTCCACGGCGTCGTCCAGTCATTGACCCGGACTCCACGCAACTGGCCTGCCCACCCGGACCCGGCCAACGCCGCCGCGACCTGGGTCCGAGCCTGCGCCTTGGCATCCGGTGCCACCGCGTCTTCCAGATCGAGGAACACCTCGTCGGCGAGCAGGCTTTTGGCCTTCTCGATCATCTTCGGGTTGCTGCCCGGCACCGATAAACACGTCCTGCGGGGCCGATAGCCAGGCCGATCGGAATTGTCCACGCACCGACTCCTACCCTTTGTAGTCATGGCGTCGGTGAACAGGGTATACGCGGCACGGCTGGCGGGCATGGCCGTGCTGGGTCCCGACGGCGAGTCCCTGGGCCGCGTGCGGGATGTGGTGATCAGCATCAGCATCGTGCGCCAGCAACCGCGCGTGCTTGGACTTGTCGTTGAAATGACAAGCCGTAGAAGTATTTTCGTTCCGATGCTGCGATTGACGGCAATCGAGCCGAGTGCAGTCACGCTCAACACAGCAAACCTCTCGCTCCGCCGATTCGCCCAGCACCCGGGCGAGGTTCTGGTGCTGGGGCAGGTGCTCGACACCCGGGTGAGGGTCACCGACCCCGAAGAGGAACTACTCGCCGACATCGACGTCATCGTCATCGACCTGGGGATCGAACAGAGCCGGACCCGGGACTGGATGGTCACCAGGGTCGCCGTGCGCAGCCAGCGTCGGTTGGGACGGCGCTCGACGGTCACGATCGTGGAATGGCAGAACGTCCAGGGGCTCACTCCGTCTGGACTGGCGATGCCCGGCCAGGGCGTGGCCCAGCTGCTCCACCAGTTCGAGGGCCGGCGTCCGGTCGAGGTAGCCGATGCGCTGCGCGATCTGCCCGCCAAACGCCGCATCGAGGTGATCGAAGCGCTCGACGACGAGCGGCTGGCCGACATTCTCCAGGAGCTGCCCGAAGACGACCAGACCGAGCTGCTGATGGGTTTGGACACTGAGCGGGCCGCCGATGTGCTTGAGGCGATGGATCCCGACGATGCCGCGGACCTGCTCGGTGTGCTCAATCCAACGGAAGCCGAAGCGCTGCTGCGCCGGATGGATCCGGAGGACTCCGAGCCGGTGCGCCGACTGCTGAGCCACTCCCCCTACACCGCCGGCGGCATGATGACCTCCGAACCGGTGGTGCTCGCGCCGGATACCACGGTCGCGGAGGCCCTGGCCCGGGTGCGCGATCCCGACCTGACCCCGGCGCTGGCATCCCTGGTCTTCGTGGTGCGTCCCCCGACCGCTACGCCGACCGGCCGATACCTGGGCTGTGTGCATCTGCAGGCACTGCTGCGGGAACCGCCGGCGAACCTGGTCAGCGGCATCCTCGACCCCGACCTGCCCCCGTTGCGGCCCGACAGCCCCCTCGGCTCTGTCACCCGGCACCTCGCCGCCTACAACCTCGTCTGCGGCGCGGTCGTCGACGAGTCCAATCATCTGCTCGGTGCGGTCACCGTCGACGACGTCCTCGACCATCTGCTCCCCGACGACTGGCGGGAAACCTTCGAGGAGGACGAAGCGAACGTGGTCGCGAGGCAAACGCCGTGAGCGATCCGCGCCAGCGCCTGGACACCCCGCGCACGTCGCGCCGGCCGTCACTGAATTTCGATCAGGAGGCGGTGGGCCGGTACAGCGAGTCGATCGCACGGTTCCTCGGCACCGGCCGCTACCTGATGTGGCAGACCGTTCTGGTCATCGTGTGGATCACCCTGAACCTGTTCGCGGTCAGCCTGCGCTGGGATCCCTACCCGTTCATCCTGCTGAACCTGGCCTTCTCCACGCAGGCGGCCTACGCTGCGCCGCTGATCCTGCTGGCGCAGAACCGCCAGGAGAACCGCGACAAAGTCGCCCTCGACGAGGACCGCCGCCGTGCCGAGCAAACCAAGGCCGACACCGAGTTCCTGGCCCGCGAACTGGCCGCATTGCGATTGGCGGTCGGCGAAGTCGCCACCCGCGACTATCTCCGCCGCGAACTCGATGAGATCCGGGAACTTCTCGAGCCCCTGCAGCCGGCCAAGAAAGGGCCTGGCAAACACGAATCCTCGGAGCGGCGCGGGAAGAGGCCACCGGATGACAAGCTGCCATAGCGGGCCACAGGCGTCACATCCTTATGTATGGTGGCCTGGTTCACAAGATCGATTCGGGTACCTGTTGAGGATGGATGCGTGGGGATGAAGCGCCGGGCGGGCCGCGTGGTGCGTACGCCTGCGTTCGGTATCGCTGTGCTGACGCCACTGATGCTGGCCGGTGCCGTCGCAGCGTCTCCCGGCCACGCCGGCATCCCGCTGAACAGCAGCGATGTCGCGCCGCTGGCCGCGGTGACGTCCCCCGAACCGGAATCGCACGGCGTGACGGTGGTCGCGATGGCCAAACCGCCGGCCGACTTCCGGTTCGCAGCCACCACCGGCTACTCGCCACCACCTCCGGCCGCGGTCGTCAACGCCGTGGGCGGCATGAGGATTCCCGGCATGGCGCTGGCGGCCTACCGCAAGGCGGAGCAGACCATGGCAACCGCAGACCCAGGATGCGGGGTGAGCTGGAACCTGCTGGCCGGTATCGGCCGCATCGAGTCATCCCATGCCAACGGCGGCGCCACCGACGCGCGCGGCACGGCGGTGCGGCCCATTTATGGACCGACACTGGACGGCACGCTGCCCGGTAACGAGGTCATCGTGCAGAACAGCATGGGCGGTCGCGCCACCTACGCCAGGGCCATGGGCCCCATGCAGTTCCTGCCCGGAACCTGGTCGCGGTACGCCTCCGACGGCGACGGTGACGGCCGGGCAGACCCGCAGAACCTCTTCGACGCCACCCTGTCAGCTGCCCGCTACCTGTGCAGTGGGGGCCTGAACCTGCGCAACCAGGCGCAGGTGTTGACCGCGATTCTGCGCTACAACAACTCGATGCCGTACGCGCAGAACGTGCTGGGCTGGGCCGCCGCGTACGCGACCGGCGTGGCGCCGGTCGACCTGCCGGTGATTACCGGCCCGATTCCGGCCCTCGGAGATGCTCATCTCGAGAACCCGGAGGGCCTGGGCCCCGGCATGGTTGGCGACCTGTTGTCGCAACTGCCGCTATTCAACCTCGGCAGCAGCGATATGGCCGGCCAGATGATCGTGCCCGGACCGATTGGCGGTGCGGGCGCAAGCGTGCTGCCCGAGCATGGTTGCCAGGTGATCTGCATGGCCTCGCAGTTACCACCGGTGGCCGAGCCGCCCTCGGACCTGCCGCCCTGGATGATGCCCATGGCGCCGGCGCCCTGGATGACACCACCGATGGTGAATGCGCCCGTGGATACCGCGCCGTGGCCGGGTTCATCACCGGCACCGGCCGCACCATGGCTTGATCCGGCCCCCGAAGACGCACCCGCATCTGAGCCCGGCGTGGTGGCTGAGCCACCGCCACCCGTGCCGCAGGGCTACGGCGCGTTGCCGGGTCCGGCCTGACCTGACGCACACCTGCGCGGGGGGGCCACTTCCCCGCATCTAGACTCGGTGGTAATGACCGAACACAGCAGCGATCGGGAGAAGGCGGTCCGCGCCGCACTGGCAGGTGTCATCGATCCCGAACTCCGGCGGCCGATCACCGAACTCAATATGGTCAAGAGCGTCACGGTCGACGACAACGGCGTCGTCCACGTCGAGATCTACCTGACCACCGGGGCCTGCCCCAAAAAAACCGAGATCGTTGAGATGGTCACGACGGCCGTCGCCGACGTCCCCGGCACCGGTGCGATCACGGTCAACCTGGACGTGATGAGCGATGAGCAGCGCACCGCACTGCGCAAACAGTTGCGCGGCGATCAGGGACTCTCGGCCGAATCGGTCATCCCGTTCGCTCAGCCCGGTTCGCTGACCCGGGTTTACGCCGTGGCATCCGGCAAGGGCGGAGTCGGAAAGTCAAGCGTCACAGTCAATCTCGCGTCAGCTATGGCGGCCCGCGGATTGTCGGTAGGCCTGCTCGACGCCGATATCTACGGTCACTCGGTGCCTCGAATGATGGGGACAAGCGACCGGCCCACCCAGGTCGAGTCGATGATCCTCCCCCCCATCGCCCACGACGTGAAGGTCATCTCGATAGCGCAGTTCACCCAGGGCAATGCTCCAGTGGCATGGCGCGGGCCGATGCTGCACCGGGCATTGCAACAGTTCCTCGCCGACGTGTACTGGGGCGATCTCGACGTGCTGCTGCTGGATCTGCCGCCCGGAACCGGTGATGTGGCCATCTCGGTGGCCCAACTGCTCCCGAGTGCGGAGATCCTGGTGGTGACCACCCCTCAGGTCGCTGCCGCGGAGGTTGCCGAGCGGGCCGGTGCCATCGCACTGCAGACCCGGCAGCGCATCGTCGGAGTGGTGGAGAACATGGCCGGGCTGCTGATGCCCGACGGCACCACCTGGGAGATTTTCGGTGCGGGCGGAGGCCGTCAGGTGGCCGAGCGGCTGTCTCTGGCCGTAGGGGCCGACGTGCCGCTGCTCGGCCAGGTGCCGCTGGATCCGGCCCTGGTGGCAGCGGGCGATTCCGGTGTGCCGCTGGTGTTGTCAGCACCGGAATCGGCAGCGGGCACAGAGTTGCGTCGCATCGCCGACACGCTGATGGCACGCAAGCGCGGCCTGGCCGGAATGTCACTGGGACTGGACCCCGCGGGGCGCTGACCGCTGGTCACGTTGCATCCCCCGACCCCGAAGGGGTCAGGTCGCATCCCCCGACCCGAAGGGGTCACGTTGCATCCCCCGACCCGAAGGGGTCACGTTGCATCCACATCGAACGGGGCCGGCCCGGTCGGTGGCTCTGATACTTGCGCGGACGGCATCATCGCGCTCTGTGGCTTGGCCGACGGGGTGTCGAAGTCGCCGGTGAGCCAGGAGTCGTCACCGTCGAGCAGGTGCTTGGTCAACGCTGCCCGCGGGGTCATACCGCGCAACTTCTGCAACTCGCTCAGCGGTTGGCGAAGATCATCGAACTCGGGGCCGAGTTCCTCGCGCAACTGACTGGTGGCGCCGCTGAGATACTCGCGCGCCTGTCGGATCGCACCCGTGGTCCACCGGATCGCGCCGGGCAGCCGTTCCGGCCCCAGTACCACCAGGCCGACCACGACCAGCAGGATCATCTCCCCCCACCCGACGTTGGCGAACACCGCGTCAGCTGTCCGGAGTCGGATTCACCGTCAGGACCACCTTGCGACCCTCGCGCATGACCTCGATCGGGGCGTCCTGCCCGATGTTGAGTTGACGGACTGCCACGACGAACTCGTCCGCGTCGGCGACCTTGCGGTTGCCGACCTTGACCACAACGTCGTTTTCCTTGATGCCGGCCTTATCCGCGGCACTACCGGCCTTCACGTTCGCCACCTGCGCGCCGGAGGCGAGGTCGTTGCTCACCGACCGAGCCGACAGTCCAAGTGTCGGGTGCGAGACTTTGCCGTCCTTGATGAGCGTCTCGACCGTGGCTTTGACTTCGTTGACCGGGATAGCAAAGCCGAGTCCACTTGCGCTGTCGGACAACGACTTTCCAGCAGTGTTGATACCGATGACTTCGGAATTCATATTGATCAGCGGGCCGCCGGAGTTGCCGTGGTTGATGGAGGCATCGGTCTGAATCGCGTCGATGACGGTGTCGGTGTCGGACCCTTCGCCCGACAGCGGCACCGGTCGGTGCAGCGCACTGATGATGCCGCTGGTGACGGTGCTGCGCAGACCCAACGGGGCACCGGCGGCGATCACCTCTTCACCCACCCGCAGCTTGTCGGAGTCACCGAACTTCGCCACTGTGAGGTTATCGACGTTGTCGACCTTCAGAACGGCCAGATCTGTTTTGGGGTCCCGTCCGACGAGGTTGGCCGGCACTTCCCTGCCGTCGTTGAAGACCACGGTGAGTTTGAACTTGCTCGGACTGGCGGCGGCTTCGGATACCACGTGGTTGTTGGTGACGACGTAGCCGCGGCCATCGACGACCACTCCCGAGCCCTGCGCGCCCGATTCGTCGCTCTTGGCTTCGATGGTGACCACCGAATCGGCCACCGACGCGGCGACTTGTGCGAAACGACCAGCGGGCACTTCGCCGCCGTCGGAGGTCGAGAGCGTGACCTTGGATGTGGTGAACGCCTCGACCACCTCCGCCGTCTTGCGCCCGACCCAGCCGCCTGCGACACCGATCAGCAATGCCATGATGCCCAGCACCGCCAAGGCCGTGTACGACACCCGGCCGCCGAACAACACATCGCGCACGCCGAGCTTGCCGATTGATGCGCCCGGCGCAGTCTGCACCGGCTTGTCGAATGCCGGGGTCCCGAGCGCCACCGCGGCGGCCGGGTCACGCCACGGATCGTCGCGCTCTGGACTGACGTCAGTCCCAGCGGCGAGCGCCCCAACGTCGGCCGGGTGCCGTTGCAGCGACTCTCCACCCGGATACGGGCGACTGAAGGCCTCCTGAAGAACCGGATCAGACTTCTTCTCCGTGGCTGTGAACTCACCCGAGCCCGGGTACTTGACCGGCCGCAACTCCTCGGCGACGAAGGAACCGTCGACGCCGCGCGGGCGGCCGAATGTCCGGGTGGCGGCGGGATCAACTGGCGGTCGCGAGACGGGACGGGGCGCCAGGCGGGGGGCGCCGCCGGAACTGTCCTTGGTGGGGCTCACATCAACCTCTATTCGGGCGGTCAGGCGAAGACGCGTAAAGGCCAGCGCATCGCGCTCGTGTCAGGTTTCACCCTACCGGCGCTTACGCCGGCCACGCGTGTTGTCCTCGCCCAACTGCTCGGTCAGACGGGGCGGCGCGGGCGTCGTCTCATCAGGCGTCGACTGCGGGATCTGGGAGAGCAAGCCCATCAGGGTGCTCGGCATACTGACCGGCCGGGAGTCCCGCAGCGCTGTGCGGGCTTGCCCCTGGGCCTCGACCTCTGCGGCGCATTGCAGGCACAACGAGAGGTGACGCCCGGCGCGCAGGTGGGCCTTCATCCGAAGTTCTCCGTCCACATAGGCGGCGATCGCCTCAGTGGACAGGTGCTCAGTTGAGTTGAACTGACGGAGCGCACCAACCGGCGCGTCACTCTGCGAGACGAAGTTCGCGGGCAGCCGCGACAGGGCCCGACGGAACACATGCCCCGGATCGAACATGGCCTGCACTCCTCTCCCGTTCGCCCACGCACGTCCGTACCGGTCGAATGACGGTACCTCGTCAAATGTAGCGCGATCAGGACCGATGCGGTGACACAGCGGCCCAGCGCGCGCCGCTATCCGGCGGACGCGGCGACGACCGCTTGCTGTCCCGGGTGCGCGGCCAGGTAGTCCCGAAGGGCCTGGCGACCGCGATGGATCCGGCTGCGCACGGTGCCCAGCTTGACTCCGAGCGTCGCCCCGATCTCCTCATACGACAAGCCTTCGATATCGCACAGGACAACCGCGGCGCGGAACTCCGCCGGAAGCGAGTCCAGCGCAGCCTGCAGATCCGGCCCGAGACGCGAATCGTGGTAGATCTGCTCGGGCGTGGGGCCGTCGGCGGGCACCCGGTCGTAATCCTCGGGCAGCGCCTCCATCCGGATGCGACCCCGCCGGCGAACCATATCGAGGAAGAGGTTCGTGGTGATGCGGTGCAGCCAGCCCTCGAAGGTCCCGGGCTGGTAGCTCTGCAGCGATCTGAACACCCGGATGAAGGTCTCCTGGGTGAGGTCCTCGGCGTCGTGCTGATTGCCCGACAACCGATATGCCAGCCGGTAAACCCGGTCGGCATGTTGACGCACCAGTTCGTCCCAGGACGGCATGGCCGCCCGATCGCCCGTCGCATCGAACACCGCGGTGCCCTGAAGCTCGTCGGACGGCTCGACCCAGCCCATGTCGGCGTCGGGCGCGACGCCCGACATCGTCGCGGGGGCCATCGGTCTGGTAGTCGTCGGATCCTCCTGGTGATCCAGTGCCAGCGGCTCCACACCGCTGGACGTATCAGGCATATCAACGCTCACAACACCAGCGCGCTGCGGGGTATTCCCCGCCGAACTGCTATGGCGTTTCATGTGGATTACCTTTCCCCATCCCGGTGTGCGACCCGTGTGAGCAAACTAAATGTTATCTGATAAGTAATGTCTTAGCAGCTAAAATGCAAACAAGTGGCTAATTCTTAGCAATCTCTTGCTATCGGCGCGTCAGGGCCGGTCGAAGGCCCGGCGGCCCGACCTGGCGCGTCGGCCCACGCACGGATGCAGTTGATCTACGCTGCTGAGAATGTCCATCACCGACGATCCCGGCAGCGCGCGGCGGCCAAGCCGGGAAGAGCGGATCCTCCTTCACGCCGAGGGATCGATCTCCGAGGACGCCATTGTCTCCTCGGCCCGCGAACGTGCCGTGGACGCAGGAGCCGGCGCGGTGACACCTGCGGTCGGCGCGCTGTTGAGCCTGCTGGCCCGGCTCAGTGGCGGCAAGGCGATCGTCGAGGTCGGAACCGGAACCGGAGTCAGTGGGCTGTGGTTGCTCTCGGGAATGCGTGACGACGGCGTTCTCACCACCATCGACATCGAGCCGGAGTACCAGCGGCTGGCCAAGCAGGCCTTCACCGAAGCGGGTATCGGTCCGGGCCGCACCCGGCTGATCGCCGGGCGGGCACAGGAGGTGCTCACTCGGCTGGCCGACGACTCCTACGATCTGGTGCTCATCGACGCCGCGCCGTCCGACCAACCGCACTTCGTCGTCGAGGGCGTGCGACTGCTGCGGCGCGGCGGGGTGATCGTGGTGCACCACGCCGCGCTCGACGGACGGGCGGGCGACCCGGCGGCCAACGACGCCGAGGTGACCGCCGTGCGTGAGGCGGCCCGATTGATCGCCGAGGACGAACAACTCACCCCCGTGCTGGTGCCCCTGGGGGACGGTGTCCTCGTAGCGGTACGCGACTAAGGACCGCGCGTGGAACTGATGACAGGCTTCGGCCTGGCAACCGCCGCCGGACTCAACGCCTACATACCGATGCTGTTGATGGGCTTGCTGGCTCGGTTCACCAGTCTCATCTCGTTGCCGCACGGCTGGACCTGGCTGGAAAACGGCTGGGTGATGACCATCGTCGCCGTCCTGCTGGCGGTGGAGATCGTCGCAGACAAGGTCCCCGCCCTGGACTCGGTCAACGACGCGGTGCAGACCTTCGTACGGCCCGCCTCCGGCGGCATCGTGTTTGGTTCGGGCACGGCGGCCCAGACGGCAGCGGTTTCTGACCCCGTCGAGTTCGCCCGCACCGGTCAGTGGGTCCCGGTGGCGATCGGGGTGGTAACCGCACTGGTAGTCCACCTGACAAAGACAGCAGTGCGCCCGGCGGCCAATGTCGCCACCGCGGGTGTCGCAGCGCCTGTCCTGAGCACCATCGAGGACTTCACGAGTGTGAGCCTGTCGTTCATTGCGATTGTGATCCCCGCACTGGTCGTCGTGGTGATGGTCGCGCTTGCCTGTGGTGCGTTCTGGTTACTGCGGCGAAGGCGGCGCAAGAAACGCGCGACGTCGTAAGACCGCCGGGCTAGATCCAGACGCCCTTGCCTACGGCGACCACCCCGCCGACGCTGATCGCGAAGCGCTCCCGATCTTTTTCCGGGTCCACACCAACCTGCTCGCCGGGTCCTACGATCACGTTCTTGTCCAGGATCGCGCGCCGGACCACCGCGCCGCGTCCCACTCGGACCCCGGGCATCAGAACGCTGCCCTCCACGATGGCGCCGTCTTCGACCACGACATTGCTCGACAGGACAGAGTTGTGCACCGATGCCGCCGAAACAATGCTGCCCGCGCCGACTACCGACTCCTGCGCGGATCCACCGTTGACGAACTTGGCCGGCGCCAGGTTCTCCGACTGTCCTCGGATCGGCCAGCGCTTGTTGTACAGATTGAACACCGGGTGCACCGAGACCAGGTCCATATGCGCATCGTAGAAGGCGTCCAGTGTCCCGACGTCCCGCCAGTACCCGCGGTCGCGTTCAGTGGCGCCAGGCACGTCGTTGTTGTCGAAGTCGTAGACCGCGGCCCTGCCGTCTGACACCAGACGCGGAATGATGTCGCCGCCCATGTCGTGGTCGGACTGATCGTCCTCGGCGTCGGCACGAATGGCGTCGATGAGCACCTTGGTGGTGAAGATGTAGTTGCCCATCGACACAAAGGTTTGCTCGGGATCGTCGGGAGTGCCGGGCGGGTCAGCCGGCTTCTCGACGAAGCTGCGGATGCGGCCCGTTTCGTCGGCATCGATACACCCGAATGCAGCCGCCTCAGCACGCGGCACCCGGATGCCAGCCACCGTCGCGCCGGCACCGCTATCGATGTGGTGCTGCACCATCTGTTCGGGGTCCATCCGGTACACATGGTCTGCGCCGAACACTACGATGTAGTCGGGATCCTCGTCATAAATCAGGTTCAACGACTGATAGATCGCATCGGCGGAGCCGGTGTACCAACGTGGGCCAAGACGCTGCTGCGCGGGCACCGGGGTGATGTATTCACCCGCCAGGCCGCTCAATCGCCAGTTCTGCGAGATATGCCGGTCGAGTGAATGCGACTTGTACTGAGTCAGAACACAAATGCGCAGATAGCGAGCATTGACCAGATTGGACAGTACGAAGTCGATGAGTCGATAGGCACCGCCGAAGGGAACCGCGGGCTTGGCTCGGTCCGCGGTCAGCGGATAAAGCCGCTTGCCCTCGCCACCGGCCATGACGATACCCAGCACGTGTGGCAACTCCCTCATGGGAGTAAACCTAGTCACCACGCCTGCCGACTGCTAGGGCAATCAAGGTTTCTCTCTCGC
>NZ_JAEMSG010000020.1:21282-34559 GCF_016462945.1 Mycolicibacterium sp.
CCCAACAAGCGTGTTGGGGCTCCAAACCTCTCGCCCCAACAAGCGTGTTGGGGCTCCAAACCTCTCGCCCCAACAAGCGTGTTGGGGCTACGGTCACCTGTATGCGAGTGGCGATGATGACCCGCGAATTCCCGCCCGAGGTTTACGGCGGTGCCGGGGTACACGTGACCGAGCTCGTCGCCCAGTTGCGCCGCCTGTGTGAGGTCGACGTGCACTGCATGGGGGCGGCTCGTCCCGGGGCGTTCGCCCACCAGCCCGACCCTGCGTTGGCCGAGGCGAATCCGGCGCTGACGACGCTGTCGGCGGACCTGAGGATGGTTAACGCAGCGGTCGGTGCGACAGTCGTGCACTCGCACACCTGGTACACCGGCATGGCCGGACATATCGCCGCACTGCTACACGGCGTTCCGCACGTACTGACCGCCCATTCGCTGGAACCGATGCGTCCCTGGAAGGCCGAGCAACTCGGCGGCGGCTATCAGGTTTCGTTGTGGGTGGAGCGAACCGCGGTGCAGTCCGCCGACGCGGTGATCGCAGTCAGCTCCGGTATGCGAGCCGACGTGCTGTCGGCATATCCGGCGCTGGAACCCGCCCGAGTGCACGTCGTCAAGAACGGTATCGACACCGACGTGTGGTACCCGGCCGCACCTGACCCCGGCCAGTCGGTGCTCAGCAAGCTCGGCGTGGACCCCGCACGGCCGATGGTGGCCTTCGTCGGCCGGATCACCCGCCAGAAGGGTGTGCCACATCTCATCGCAGCAGCGCATCGCTTCCACCCGGATGTTCAGTTGGTGCTGTGCGCGGGAGCTCCCGACACACCCGAGATCGCCGCTGAGGTCGCCGCCGCCGTCTCCGGCCTGGCCGATGAGCGCAGCGGCGTGTTCTGGGTCCGGGACATACTGCCGGTGCATGAGATCCGCGAAATACTTTCAGCAGCAACAGCTTTTGTCTGCCCCTCAGTCTATGAACCGCTTGGCATCGTCAACCTGGAGGCGATGGCGTGTGAAACTGCTGTCGTCGCCTCCGACGTTGGCGGAATTCCGGAGGTGGTCAACGACTCAGTGACCGGCACCCTGGTGCACTATGACCCGGCAGATCCGGCCACCTTCGAAGCCGGCCTCGCTGAAGCGGTCAACGCACTGGTGGCCGATCAGGCGAAAGCACGAGCCTACGGGGCGGCCGGACGTCAGCGCTGTATCGACGAATTCTCCTGGGCGCGCATCGCCGAGCAGACGCTCGGGATCTATCGCAGGGTGTCGGGGTAATCCGCACGGCTCAGCTGGTGACGCCCTTGAGTTCATCACCGAGCGCTGCGGCCTCGGCGGGGGTCAACTCGACGACGAGTCTGCCGCCGCCCTCCAGTGGTACCCGCATCACGATGCCGCGCCCCTCTTTCGTCGCTTCCAGCGGACCGTCGCCGGTCCGGGGCTTCATCGCCGCCATCGAGTGCTCCCTCCAGATCGCGCAGACCCGCCGACACGATCGAATCGTTGCCGGTTTCTTTGGTTCTCTTGCTTCTATTGTTCCCTATCAGCGCCCAGAGCTATAAAAGCCCCGGTAAAGACCGGTGCGGGCGGCACCCAGCAGGCCTGTAGATGGTCATCGACCATGCCGGTGGCCTGCATCAGCGCGTAGGCGGTGGTGGGTCCGACGAACCGGAAACCGAGGCTTTTGAGGCGACGCGCCAAGGCCTTCGACTCCG
Source organism: Mycolicibacterium sp. (assembly GCF_016462945.1). GTDB lineage: Bacteria > Actinomycetota > Actinomycetes > Mycobacteriales > Mycobacteriaceae > Mycobacterium. The sequence goes on from NZ_JAEMSG010000020.1 coordinate 22,985, forward strand.
GGGTTGACGACGCAATGCCGGCGGATCTTTCGGGACGCGGACGAGGCGGCGGAGCGTACGACCACAGCAGATCGGACAGGTCGACATCGAGATCGGCGGCGACTCTGGCGTTGGCGATGGTGGCCTCGATCTTGGCCCGGTTGCGCACGATGCCCACGTCTTCCAGCAGTCGGGCCACGTCACGTTCGGTGTAGCCGGCCACGGTCTCGATATCGAAGCCGGCGAACCCGCGCCGGAAGTTATCCCGCTTGCGCAGGATGATCAGCCAGGACAGCCCACTCTGAAAGGCTTCAAGTGTCATCCGCTCGAACAGCGCGACCCGGCCGCGCAACGGCCGACCCCACTCCTGATCGTGGTACTCCCGCAGCAGTGCCGGCCCACTGACCGCCCAGTCGCACCGGGGGCGGCCGTCGTCGCCGACGGCCGGTGTCACAACGAGCCGGGGTCGGGTGAGCCCGCATTGATCCGCGCCGCGGCGAGTTCGGCGCGCAGCCGATCGAGTTCGGCACCGAGCCGGTCCAACACCCAGTCCACTTCGCTGGTCTTGTAGCCCCGCAACACCTGGGTGAACTTCACCGCCTCGACATCAGCGCCCGTGACGCCGTTCGCCGGCAACACGGTCGCGGTAGTGGCTCGCGGCAGCGGCGGCAATTGTTCACCGCGCCCGAACACAAGGCTGGCGATCCCGAAGAGGACGACGGCCACCAGAATCAGCACCACCAGATACAGCAGGATCAGCGTCACACAGATGATCCTGCCCCACCCGGTGCGGCAATGGGCGTCTAGCGCAGGGTGTTCATCGGCGGTCGGTCAGCCAGCGACACCGTCGAGGCGCGTGTCTGGTAGCCGTCACCGTCGGGCAGGAACTGGGTCAGGCCGACGCCGGAGTCGGGGATTCCGCAGCGAGTCAGCAGGGTGGCGATGATCTGGCGGCTCATCGGGCCGAGCTCGCTCAGGGGTCGGTTGCGGTGCGTGCGAAGACCCAGGTTCACCTGAGCGATCGCATTCAGCCCGAGCCGGTCATAGGTGTCGATGAGCAGTCCGATCTCCACGCCGTAGCCGGGCGCGAACGCCACCGCGGTCAGCAATTCCCGGGTGCCGGCGTACTCCCCACCCAACGGCTGCAGCACATATCTGAGTTCGGGCCGCAAGGCCGCCAGTAGTGGTCGCGCGACCAACTCGGTGACCCGGCCGCCCCCGTTCGCGTCCTCTCCGGCACCGACCCTCAGCGGTCGCCGGTAGAACCCTCTGACCAGGTGGATACCGTCCTCGGTGAGCAGTGGACCAACCAGGCGGGGCACGAACATCGGGTCGGGGTCGATCAAGTCGGAGTCGATGAAGACGATGAAGTCGCCGGTGGTGGCAGCCAACGAGCGCCACAGCGCCTCACCCTTGCCCGGTTGTGGCGGGATCTCGGGCAGGGCTTCCTCCCGGGTGACGACCCGGGCACCGGCAGTGAGCGCGCGAGCCTGGGTGTCGTCGGTGGAGCCGGAGTCGAGCACGATCAACTCGTCGACGAGACCACCCAGCATCGGAGTGATCGTGTCGATCACCGAGCCGATGGTCTCGGCCTCGTTGAGCGCGGGCAGCACCACCGAGATGGTGCGGCCGCGTTTGGCGCGCTCGAGTTCGGCAAGCGTCCAGGTGGGCCGATGCCAGCTGTGGCCGGCCAGCCAGGTGTCGCCGGTCTCGGTGGCATTGTTCGATGCGGGTTCGGCACTCATGCCAGGCCCCGAACCGTTCGCGTCGGCGGACGCTCGCCTTTGATGGAGGCGACCATCTCCAGCACCCGCCGGGTAGGTCCGACCTCGTGGACCCGAAACATCCGGGCTCCGTCGGCGGCGGCCAGGGCCGTTGCCGCCAGGGTCCCCTCGAGCCGTTCGGTAAGTTCCACACCCAGCGTCTCGCCGATGAAGTCCTTATTGCTCAGTGCCATCAGGACGGGCCATCCGGTGTTGACAAGATCTTTCACGTGTCGCAACAGAGTGATGCCGTGAAAGGTGTTCTTGCCGAAATCATGCGTGGGATCGATGAGCACGCGATCACGCGGAACTCCAACGGCCACAGCATTTTCGGCCGCAGCAGTAACCTCTGCAATCACATCGTCGACAATACCTGTCACTGCTGTCCCGTAGTGGACGCGAAACGGCCGCGTGCGCGGGACGGCTCCACCGGTATGGGAACAGACGATGCCCGCCCCGAATTCGGCGGCTACCTCGGGCAGCGCCGGATCGTGACCTGCCCAGGTGTCGTTGATGATGTCTGCTCCCGCCGCGCAGGCTTGCTTGGCAACTGAGGCACGCCAGGTGTCCACGCTGATGCACTGCGAGGGGTACTCGGCGCGCACCCATTCGATGAACGGCACCACGCGGGTGATCTCCTCGGCCGCATCGACGAGAACCCCCGGCCCGGCCTTGACCCCGCCGATATCGATGACGTCGGCGCCCTCGGCAACGACCCGGTGCACCGCTGCCATCGCAGCCTCATCGGTGAAGGTCGCGCCCCGGTCGTAGAAGGAGTCGGGGGTGCGGTTGACGATCGCCATGATCAGCGCGCGATCACCGGCCACCGGCCGTCCGCAGAACGTCGAACTCACCGGGACAAGGCTAGTGGGGGCGGCGACCGGCGGCGACGTCGGCCGTATATGACGCATAGAACGGCAGATAACCCTCTTCACGGCCACCCAACACGTAGAGCGGATCCGGTACATCGGCGCCGTAGCCCTGGTTGCGTAACTCGACCTTGCGGCTTTTGAAGGTCGTGGTGGTTTCCAACGACTCGACGATCCGAATGAACAGTGGTATCGCGTACACCGGCAAGGTGGCGTACAAGGTTGCGGCCAAAGCACGAGGTGCGAATTGCGAACCTACGCGCAACTTGACCGCCGCCATGCCGGCCCGCCCGCCGGTGTCGGGCACCTCGACGCCGAACACCGTGCATTCCTCGACCGCACGGTCGGCGACCAGTGCCGCCTCCACCTGGGTGGTGGCCACGTTCTCGCCCTTCCAGCGGAACGTGTCACCGAGGCGATCGGAGAAGGCCGCGTGTCCCATTCCCTGCGGGCTCATCAGGTCACCGGTGTTGAACCAGACGTCACCGTCCTTGAAGGCGTTGCGCACCAACTTCTTCTCGCTGGCCGCTTTGTCGGTGTAGCCGTCGAATGGCGAGAGCCGGTTCACCGGACTCAGCAGCAGCCCCGGCCGGCCGGGCGGCACCCGGCGCACCCGTCCGTCGGCGCCGCGCAAAGGCTCGGATGTCTCCGGGTCATATTCGACATAGGCCAACGGCATCGGATTGACTCCCGTCGACCCTGGGATGTTGAAGATGTTGATGAAACCGGTGTTTCCCTCACTGGCGGCGTAGAACTCGGCAACCCGGCCGATGCCGAACCGGCGGGTGAACTCCTCCCAGATCTCCGGTCGCAGGCCGTTGCCGACGATGACCCGAACTTTGTGCGCACGGTCGTCTGTCCTGGGCGGCTGGTTGAGCAGATAACGGCAGACCTCGCCGATGTAGATGAACGCGGTGGCGTCCAGCTGTCGAATCTCGTCCCAGAACCGAGACGCTGAGAACGTCCTTCCCAATGCCAACGTCGCGCCCGCATCGATCACCGATGACAGGGCGACAGTCAGCGCATTGTTGTGGTAGATCGGCAACGGGCAGTACAGCGTGTCAGTGCCACGCAGACGAAGTCCCAGCCCGCCGAAGGCTGCCAGCGCGCGCAGCCACCGCAGGTGGGTCATCACGCTGGCCTTCGGGTGGCCCGTGGTGCCGGAGGTAAAAATGTAGAACGCCGGATCCTTGGCCTGCACCTCGTCGGCCGAGGCGGGGTTGGCCGTCGGCTTGCCCTCAGCCGCGTTGTCGAAATCCTCAATCGCGATGAGGTCGATACCGGCCAGTTCTGCGCCACTGGACGCAATGGGTTCGATCAGGTCGGTCTCGGCGACGAGAACGGTGGCGTTCAGCAGTTCGATGCTGTGCGCCAGCACCTCCTCGCGCTGGTGGTGGTTCAGCATTCCGGCAACTGCTCCGCATTTGACTGCGGCCAGCATCGTGAGCACCGCCTCAGGAGAGTTGCGCAACATGACACCGACCACGTCACCGCGGCCGACTCCGCGCTCGGCGAGCACCGCCGCGTAACGGTTGGCAGTCTGGTTCGCCTGGGAGTAGGTGATCTGCTCATCGCCGAAACGGATGAAGATCCGGTCACCGTAACGGGCGGCACGGTCAGCGAAGACCTTGCCAATCGAGGCCTTCGAACTCGGCTGAGCCAGCAGTCCGGTCAGCGCGGCCCGCACGATCACCGGAGCGTCTAATAGAATGGCCGGAAGTCGGGTGGCCAAATTGAGCAGGCTCACCGAGCGCGACGGATTCGATTTTGCGATTCCCATGATCAGGGTTCCTCCCCGGGAGAATCCTTGGCGCACAACGCGAGTGCTGACTCAACATCACCGACCACCAGCAGCCGATCCAGTGCGGCCTGCGTGACGTACCCGGTTTCGACAAGGCCCGCGAGCCAGGCGCGAAGCCCGTCATAATGGCCGTCAGGATCCAGTAGCACAACCGGCTTGTCGTGAATTCCGAGATACCCGCCGGTCCAGGTTTCGAAGAGCTCCTCGCACGTGCCGATTCCACCGGGCAATGCCAGGAAGGCGTCACTGCGATCCTCCATCACCTGCTTGCGCTGCCTCATGGTGTCGGTGACGACCAGTTCATCGGCCCCGATATCGGCCAGCTCGCGGTGCACCAGGGCCTTGGGGATCACGCCGACGGTACGACCGCCCTCCGCACGCGCGCCGGCAGCGACCGCTCCCATCGCCGAGACGTTGCCGCCGCCGGACACCAGCGTCCAGCCCCGCTGCGCGATCGCCGCACCGACCCGGTGAGCCAGGTCCAGGAGCGCCGGGTGGCGCGGGCCGGCGGAGCAGTACACGCATACCGCCCACTCGGACCCGGAATCGGCTTGCTGTTGCACACCCGAAACCTAGACCAGAGGCCCGCGCCGGCCGAATTCACGCATGTTTTCCGGCTAATGGTGTGCGAAGCAGGCCACGGGCCATAAAGTCCGGCTATGCCGATCCGGTGGGCAACCTCGCCGCGCGAGCCGATTCTGGACGAGGTCGTGCGCCTATTCGACGGACGCCCCGCGGGCGGGGTTGCCCTTCTCGGCGTCGACGGCGTGGGCAAAACAACCCTGGCCGAACAGATCGCCGAACGGTTGGGGCAACGAAACCCAGTGCGGGTGACCGGAACCGCCACCCAATCTGCGGTCCCGTTCGGCGCGTTCGGTCCACTGGTCGACATCGCCGAGGTCGGTAAACCGGCGGCCCTGATCCATGCGGCGCTGGATTCTCTTCTCGCACAGACTGATAACGCGCTCATTATCGTCGACGACGCCCACCTGCTCGATCCACTGTCAGCCACGCTGGTCTACCAACTGGCGCAGGCGAACCGGGGCCGACTCATTGTGACGGCCCGCTCCACGCCGCCGATCCCCGCCGCGATCGCCGCCCTGTGGCAGGACGGCCTGCTCCCGCGCATCGACATCCCCCCGATGGAGGCCGCCGAAACAGAAGCCGTGTTGTCAGCCCTCGGAGCGGACCTGTATGCGGCCATCGACCCAGCCCTGGATCACGCCGAGCTGTACCGCCGCAGCGTGGGAAACCCGCTGCACCTTCGGCTGATGGTGCAGACCGGTAACCCCGAGCGGTCACTGCCCGATCTGGTCGGCCGGTATGTGGCGAGCCTGCCGACGCCAGCCCGCGATGTGCTGGCCTATCTCAGCGTGCAGCAGCCACTGGCATGCGAGGACCTGGTGGCGCTCACCGCAGCCGACGCCATCGCTACCGCCGAGGCAGCCGGGGCGGTAAGGCTGGTCGGAAGCTCGGTCTACAGCGCGCATCCGCTCTTCGCCGAACAGGCCGGCTCGACCATGGCCGAACCGCAGTTGCGCCGGCTGCGCACCGAAGTGGCCGAGCGGCTCGCGATCCACCCGCTGCGGCACCTCGGTGACCGTCTCGGGCGCTCGGTACTCGCACTCGACAGCGAGCGCCCGCAGGCCGTTGACGATGTGGTGGCCGCGGCCCAGGAGGCGTTGCGTCTGGGCGACCTGGGCTTGAGCGAGCGATTGGCCACCGCCGCGTTGGAACGCGACGAGCGGTTCGATGCCCGCCTTGCGCTGAGCTATGCGCTGGCCTGGCAGGGTCGCGGCAGGGAGGCCGATCGCGTTCTTGCTGAGGTGGACCCCGACTCGTTGTCGGAGGAGCAGGTGTTGGCGTGGGCCTTGCCGCGGGCAGCCAACCAGTTCTGGATGCTGTCGGAACCAGAGCGAGCGTCAGCGTTTCTGCAGACGGTTCGCCGCCGGGTCAGCGGGCTGCCGGCGCGGATCACCCTCGACGCACTGTCGGCGACGTTCGCGATGAACTCCGGTAACGTCGCGCGGGCCCTCGAGATCGCGACCGAGGTGCTGTCGGCGGCGGACGCCCCGGATATGGCCGTGGCGTGGGCATCGAGTGCGGCGGCGTTGAGTTCGGCTCGAATGGGACGGTTCGCCGATGTCGGACCGCTGGTGGATCGGGCGTTGGGGGCGGAGTATCCCGGGCTGCTGCGCTTTACCGTCGGGCTGGCGGAGACGACCACACTTCTGATGGCGGGTCGGACCCAGACCGCCTACGACACCGCCCTGGGCTTCACCGACTTCGCTGAACTGGCCCAACCGGGCCGTTCGATCGGTGAGCTGCTGTTGGCTGAGGTGTTGATCGCCCGGGGCGAGCCGGCCGGGGCCGCCACACTGCTGGCGCCGGCCTCGGCAACGCTGGAGCGCACCGGCTATTCGTGGGGCCCGCTGTCGTTGACGTACCTGGCCACCGCGCTGGCCCAGCAGGGTGAGATCGCCGAATCGGCGAAGATGCTCAGCCGCGCCGAATCCCGGCACGGCACCAAGTCGGCGTTGTTTGCCCCGGAACTCGCCGTGGCACGGGCCTGGCGGCTCGCCACCATCGGCGATCGGCACGGTGCGATCGACGCGGCCCGCGAGGGCGCCCGGATGGCCGAGCGCACCGGTCAGTACGCGATCGCCGTCCGGGCCTGGCACGAGGCGGCCCGGCTGGGTGACGTCCGTGCGGCCGACGGGCTGGCCAAGATCGCAGCGGCGGCCGACTGCGAGTACACCCGGACGGCTTTAGCGCATGCTCGCGAGCTGGCCGCCAGCCGGTAGTCAGCCAGTGGCCGTCAGGGGGTCGTCAGATAGCGACGCAGGGTGGCGGCTACCGCCGTGATCTGTGCGACCGACACCCGTTCGTCGCGGCGGTGGGCCAGATTCGGGTCACCCGGCCCGAAGTTCACCGCAGGTATGCCCAGCGCGGCAAAGCGTGACACATCGGTCCAGCCATACTTGGCACGCACCAGTCCGCCTGCCGCATCCACCAGGGCGGCCGCTGCCGGATGATGTAGCCCGGGCAACGCGCCGGCAGCCGAATCGGTCTGCTGCAGGTCGACGTCGAGACCGGCGAACACCTCCCGGACGTGGGTCAGCGCATCCGCCGGGGTGCGGTCGGGTGCGAACCGAAAGTTGACGGTCACCGAGGCCACGTCGGGGATGACGTTGCTGGCCACACCCCCGTCAATCCCCACCGCTGACAGTCCCTCCCGATAGGTGCAGCCATCGATATCAACTTCCCGACCCTCATACATCTTCAGCCGATCGAGTACCTCGCCAAGTTGATGAATTGCGTTGTTTCCCAACCATGGTCGCGCGGAGTGCGCACGGGTGCCGGTCGCGGAAAGGACGGCGCGCAGCGTGCCCTGGCAGCCCGCTTCGATATAGCCACCGGACGGTTCGCCCAGCACGGCGACATCGGCGCGCAGCCAGTCGGGAAGCTCACGCTCGATACGGCCCAGCCCATTGGCCGATGCCTCGATCTCTTCGCAGTCGTAGAAGATCAGCGTGATGTCGTGCACGGGTTCGGCGAGGGTGGCCGCGAGGTGAAGGAACACCGCGTCGCCGGACTTCATATCGCAGGTCCCACAGCCGTAAATGTGGTCAGCGTCGCGGCGCGACGGGACGTTGTCAGCGATCGGCACGGTGTCGAGATGACCGGCGAGCACCACCCGGGTAGGCCGGCCGAAGTCGGTCCGCGCCAGCACCGCGTCCCCGTTGCGAATCACCTCGTAACCCGTCTGCTCGCGCAGTGCGCGTTCGACTTCGTCGGCGATGCGCCGCTCGTCCCGGGACACACTGGGGATGTCGACGAGCGCGGCGGTCAGATCGACCGGATCGGCGTGGAGGTCCAGCACAACTCACCAGGCTAGCGGGCCGCGGCCATCGACTAGCGTGTAGCACCGTGACTTCCGCCGCGGGTTTCGGACTGGCCACCATCGCCGAGGACGGCACGGTTCTCGATGCCTGGTTTCCGGATCCTGAATTGGGTGCCTACAGCCCGTCCGGAACCACCAGGCTTATTCCCGGCGATGTTCCCGACGAATTGGGCGCCCTGGGCGGTCCCGACGCCGACCGCGGCGTGGCGATCATCGTGATCCGCACCGTCATCGCCGACCTCAACGACCCCCCGGCCGATACCTACGACGCCTATCTGCGATTGCATCTGCTCTCCCACCGGCTGGTCGAACCGCACGGGTGCAACCTGTCCGGGGTGTTCGGTGCCCTGACCAATGTGGTGTGGACCAACTACGGGCCCTGCCGCATCGAAGGCTTCGAGAAGGTGCGACTTCGGCTGCGCCGCCGCGGGCCGGTGACGGTGTACGGCGTGGACAAGTTCCCGCGGATGGTCGACTACGTGGTGCCGACCGGAGTGCGCATCGCCGACGCCGATCGGGTCCGCCTCGGCGCCCACCTGGCCGAGGGAACCACCGTGATGCATGAGGGCTTCGTGAACTTCAACGCCGGAACGCTGGGTACCTCGATGGTGGAGGGTCGCATCTCCGCGGGCGTGGTGGTCGGTGACGGTTCCGACGTCGGCGGCGGCGCATCGATCATGGGCACGCTGTCGGGCGGCGGTACCGAAGTGATCTCGGTGGGCAAGCGTTGCCTACTGGGTGCCAATTCAGGTCTGGGCATCTCACTGGGTGATGATTGCGTTGTCGAGGCGGGCTTGTACATCACCGCCGGCACCAAGGTCACCATGTCCGATGGAGTCACGGTGAAGGCCCGCGAATTCTCCGGCGCGAATAACCTTCTGTTCCGCCGTAATTCGATGACCGGCGCGGTGGAGGTGGTGGCCCGTGACGGTAAGGGCATCACCCTCAACAAGGCGCTGCACGCCAACTAGCACCCATGACTGCCCGGCAGTCTAATCGCCGGACATCAACTCCTTCTTGACCACCTTGCCCATCGCATTACGCGGCAACGAGTCGACAAGCCGGATCTCCCTCGGCCGCTTGTGCACCGAAAGTTGCTGCGCCACAAAGGCGATGAGTTCTTCAGTTCCGGTATCACCGACGACGAACGCGACGATCCGCTGACCCAGGTCCGTATCGGGTAGTCCGACCACGGCGACCTCGGCCACTCCGGGATGACCCAGCAGGGCTGTTTCGATCTCGCCGGCACCGATCCGGTAGCCGCCCGATTTGATCAGGTCCACGGACTCGCGACCAACGATGCGGTGCATTCCGCCGGGGTCGATGGTGGCGACATCGCCGGTGCGATACCAACCCTCGGGCTCAAACGCCTCGGCGGTTGCAGCCGGGGAGTTGAGATATCCGTCGAAGACCGCCGGCGTCCGAACCTGAAGGCGTCCAATGGTTTCCCCATCGTGCGCAGCGGGTGATCCATCCTCATGAACCAGACGGGTCTGCATACCGTCGAGGGGAAAGCCGACACAGCCTGGCGGGCGCTCACCGTCTGCGCGGGTGCTCACGGTGATCAGCGTCTCGGTGCAGCCATAGCGCTCCACCGGTGAGTGACCCGTCAGCTCTTTCAACGTGTCGAATACCGGAACCGGTAACGCGGCGCTGCCCGATACCAGCAGGCGCGCCGATGACAGCGCACGAGCCGACGCCGCGTCAGAGACAACCCGCGACCACACCGTCGGCACCCCGAAGTAGAGACTCCCCGCCGCGGCCGCATAGGCCTGCGGGGTGGGCTTGCCGGTGTGCACGAAGCGGTTGCCCACCCGCAGCGAGCCCAGCAGTCCGAGCACCAGCCCGTGCACATGGAACAGGGGCAGACCGTGCACCAGAGTGTCCTCGGGCGTCCACTGCCACGCCTGCGCGAGCGCGTCGATATCAGCGGCCAGCGCCCCACGGCTGATCACCGCCCCCTTGGGCGGTCCGGTGGTGCCGGAGGTGTAGATCACCATCGCGGTGTCGCTCGAATCGGGTTCGCGATACCGATGCCAGGAGCGGGCGTGGAGTCGTACCGGAACGTGCGGCAAGCCGGCCGGGTCGTTCGGCACATCGCCCAGCCACCCCTGGGCGCCGGAGTCGGTGAGGATATGCGTCTGCTCGGCGATGCCGACGTCGGCCGGAACCGGGACGAACGGCACACCGGCGATCAGGCATCCGGTGATCGCGAGCACCGTCGCCGGCGTCGGGGTGGCCAGCACGGCGATGCGCTGCGCACCGCCGACCCGCTCGGCCACCGATGTCGCCGCGCCGACCAGATCGCTACGGGACAGGGTGACCCCGGCGATGCGGACCGCGTCGGAGATATCGGCCCCGTCCGCCACCGCGGCCGGGTTCAGGGAGGCCAGCAGCACCTCGCGAGGCTACCTCGCCGCCCGGCGAGTCGTGTTGCAGATGCGACAGGTGAGGTTTATCGGCGGCTACCCTGGGGCGTATGTGGCCTGGTCAGACCGTGCCGTCCGCGCTGACCCCAGCGGTGTGATGGGCGTCGGGCACCACCGTCGTATGCCGTTGCTGCTGGCAGCGGTTCTCCTGGGTGCCATGACGCTGCGCCCGGCGACCGCCTCCGCCGCGCCGCAGCCGTGGAATGGGCGCTACCAGATGGTCACCTACGCCTCACAGAAGGCGGGCACCAGCCCGGCGAGCAGGCAGCCGGAAAGCGACTTCGGCGCCGTCTTCACGCTGGCCACCCAATGCTCCTTCAATCGATGCGTGGCCACTGTGATCGACGGACCGCGGCCGGGAAACCCAACGATCCCGCAACCGACGCGATATGCCTGGGGCGGTTCGGAGTGGGCCTCCAGCTACGACTGGTTGTGGGACTGCTCCCTGGGCGAGGGGGGCCAGAAGCAGTGGGCCCGGGCCACCTCCTGGGCGTTTTACCAACCCCAGCCGGACGGGTCGCTACGGGGCACCTGGCATACCGATATCGCCGAGGGTGCCTGCCGCGGCAGTGTTCTCATGCCGGTCGCGGCATTTCCCGCCTGACCGACCTGACCTGTTCAGTAGGCGGCGAAATTTGGTCTTAGATTCGCGTTGTCGAGAATTTCCCCCAGATAACGCGTAATAATGTGCTTGCTGTTGTCGATGAGAACAGTGAGCCAGTCGAATCAAGGCCCGTTCGGAACTGTTCGGGAACTGACACCGTGAGGCGGTAAAGAGACCATGAAGGCAGTCGGTCGTATTCTGGTGGCATTGGTTGCCGCGTTCTCGG
>NZ_JAEMSG010000107.1 GCF_016462945.1 Mycolicibacterium sp.
CGCGGTCCGATAAACCGCCGGCGGCTTCGGCAACCAGACGGGCTAATTCGCTTTGGCCGGCCACGGTGTCGGGGCCCGCGTCGTCCGACGCCGTGTCGGGCAGCGCATCGGATACCTCTTCGCGGTAGCGGTGCCGAAGACGACGCATCACGTGATGCCGGGTGATCGAGTAGAGCCACGGGCGCAGTTTCTCGGGTTCGCGGAGATTTCCGAGGTCTGTCGCGGCGACGCAGAAGGCGTCCTGAACACAGTCGGCCGCAGCGTCACGGTCTCCGAGCAACCCAACGCTGAAGTCGTAAAGGCGATCGGCATAACGGTCATATATTTCGGCGAACGCGCGACGATCACCCTCTGCGGCGGCACGCGCCAACACGGCGTCGGCGGTGGCATCCGCCACATCACTGTCCCCGGCGTCGGGCAACAGTGGCAAAACTCCGGTCATAAGGTGTTCTCCCCAGGCCGATCACAGCGTATGGCTTCATCGTAATCCCGATCTGCGTAAAAAGGTATGGGAAACGGTCCGGTACCAGCGAACACTCTCGCTGGTACCGGACCGGCCGGGCGGTTGAATAACTGCCCGAAAAACCGCGGTTTGATCGTCACCAGACGGTCGGGACCGTCATCGCCCCGTTGGGGCAGCTCACGGTGGTGTCCCAGGTGGAACCGGTCGGGTAGCTGGGGAACCAGAGCAGCGCGGAGTTCACGCCGCCCGCCGGCGCCAGGTAGAACGGAACATCGATGGCCGGGAGGGGTTTGCCGATCGGGTTGCCCCGCACGAATGAGCTGTAGGTGCACCAGCCACTCAGTCCATCGGCCGGGGTCTGAACGTGAACGTTGACGCCGCCGGGTGCCGAAGTGCCCCAGACGGCGAGCGGGATATCATGATCCGCCAGCGCGGTGCCTGCGCCGAGGAACACCATCGCCGGCGCCGCCACGGTGGCGGCCATTGCGCCCAGCTTGGCGAGGAAAGTAGTAGTAGCCATGAGGTTCTCCTTCATCTGTTCGCAGCCCCCATTGGGCTTGCGTTCACAGGTAGGTGCAGCCACCCCAGGTTCGTCGCACACTTTTTGCGGGAAATTTTTTCATGGCTCGCTGAGCAGCTGTTTCCCGCCGCGAAAGATCCCGGGCGGAGGCGCACGATGGCGCATGAAAAACAATTTCTAGAAAAACGTGCTTCGGGCACGGGCTACTTGCACCTACCTGTGAGAGCGGCCCACAGGGGGCTGCACCCACCCGAAGGTGAACCCCATGACGAGTTTTTCCATCCCACGTGAAACGGCCGCAATCCGCACCGCAGCACATGAGTCCCTCACCGGTCGGATCCCCACCGCCTGGACCACGAGCCGCGACGACGAATCGCAGTCGGCAACCTTCAGGGCCCTCGCCTGGTCACAGGAGGACGACTCGGTCGCTGAGCCGCTCCAGTACATCGGCGAGGACTACGCGGCGTCGGAGGCGGAATCGCTTGAGACCGTCCGAAACGGCGAGGGTGCCGCCGGATCGCGGTTCGGAATCCGGTTTAGCCGGCCGGCGCTGCTTTACGGGATCGCCGCGGGCTTCGCCGCATTTGCCGTCGGTGGACTGCTGCTCACGGTCGTCAACGCGGACATCACGCCGACCACCACCTCGGCCACGGTCATCCAGCCCGTAATGAGCGCACTGAGCCCCCAGCCGAACCGACCCGCCGCGCCGGCGAGGACGGCCGCGGCTCCACCGGCTCGGGCCGTGCCGCCGGTGGCGAACGCCCCGCTGCCCTCGAACAGACCCCGGCCCGTGGTGGACCCACCCGTTTCAACGGGTACCGCGATCACGCCAGATGCGCCAACGGTTCCGACACCGGAGGTCCCGCTACCTCTGGGGTCGGAACCTCCGGTCGCAACCCCTCCGGTCGCAACCCCTCCGGTCGCAACCCCTCCGGTCGCAACCCCTCCGGTCGCAACCCCTCCGGTTGCGACACCGGAGGTCACTCCTGCACCGCCGGCACCGCCAGCTCCACCGATCGTGTCAACACCGGAAGTGACACCGCAACCGGTTCCGCACCCGGTGGGTCCAATCGTCATTCGTGTGCCGACGGTGTCCGATCCGGCGATCCCGGCGCCCGCCGCCCCGGCGGCATCCAATCCAGGCATCTCGTTGAAGCCGGGTGTCACGATCCCTGTGGCCATCCCGACGTTGTTCCCGGGGGCCGGCCAATAGCGCGCGGTTGGCCGACCCGGCGTCATTCTCGGCTCGTCGCGCCAATCCGGCGGAGTGCTTCCAGATCGGCAACGCCGCAGCAGTGCAGGCTAATGCGCAGTTCCTCAATGAAACCGCCCAACACATCCTCGACGGCGGCGGCGGACTCGATCGCCGGCGCCAGCAGCGGACGGGCCAGTGCCACCACGTCGGCACCCATCGCCAAGGCCTTGGCCGCGTCCACCCCGGAGCGGATTCCGCCCGAGGCCACCAGCGCCATCCCGGGCAGCGTCTGGCGCACCTCCTGCAGGGCCTGCGCGGTCGGTATGCCCCATTCGGCGATCCCCGGATACCGAACCTCGCCGTAGCGAACCACCTGTTCCACCCGGGCCCACGACGTGCCACCGGCGCCGGCGACATCCACCGCCGCGATGGGCAGGCCACGCAGCCGGGCGGCGGCCGCCGCGCCGATCCCGTGGCCGACCTCCTTGACCATCACCGGATATTCCAGTTCTTCTGCGAGCCGGCCGAGGGCCTCCAGCGAGCCGGTGAAATCGGTATCGCCGTCGGCCTGCATAGCCTCCTGCAGCGGATTGATATGCACCGCAACGGCATTCGCACCCACCCTGGCCAGTGCTGCGGAAAGCCGGGGGGCGAGAGCGTCGCGGACCTGGGCCAGACCGATATTGCCGATCAGCAGAATGTCGGGGGCCAGATCGCGGACCTCGAAACTGGCCGCCGCGTTGTTTCCGGCCACGTCGTCGTCGAGCATGATGCGCTGAGAGCCCAGCATCATGCCCACGCCCAGCTTCTGGGCCGCGTCGGCCAAGTTGCGGTTGATGGTGCGCGCCAGTTCGGCACCACCGGTCATCGCGCCGATCAGCACCGGCGCCGCAAGCGGTGAGCCCAGGAAACGGGTGCTCAGGTCGACGGCGGCCAGGCTGGTCTGGGTCAACGCGTCATAGGGCAGCCGGTAGCGCTCGAACCCGGTGGTGACGCCCTGATACTCGACCGGCCCGGTCAGGCAGGCATCGATGTGGCGAAGCTTGCGGCCCGGCGCCGTCATCGGCGGCGGCCCGACGCCGGTTTGCCAGGACTGCGGCGGCCCGACGGTAAACCCTGAAAGAATGGCGTCGTGTCCCAGGGTCTCTGGATCGCCATCGCGATCATCGCCGTCCTCGTCATCGCCGCACTGATCTTCGGGTTGGTCCGGTATCGGAGCCGCCAGGTAAGCCTGCGTCCCAGCACCGACATTGCCATCGAGGCTCCCACACCCGTCGACCGCTCCGGGGGCTACACCGCCTCCTCCGGCATATCCTTCACACAATCGTCAGGTCCTGCGACGGTTGATCGGCCCCGACCGGGCCCCGCCGTCGACCCGGGATTCGGTTCCGGCCTGCCCGGTGTTGGTGACGACGCGGCCATCCCGAGGGACTCGGTGAGACGGCCGATCTCGAACGTCGGTCTGCCCGAAACGTCCCTGCCCGAAACGTCCCTGCCCGAAGCGTCCCTGCCCGAAACTTCCAAGACCCCCTTGGTCGAGGAGGTCGAGGAGTACCTCGCCGACACCGCCGCAACCCAAACGGCACCTGAACTTGACGCCATCGCTCCTAGTGCCGGCCGCCTGGAGCGACTACGCGGCCGACTCGCCAAATCGCAGAACGCATTCGGCCGCAGCATGCTCGGCCTGCTCGGCGGCGGCGATCTGGACGAGGACTCCTGGGCGGAGGTCGAGGACACCCTGCTGATCGCCGACCTCGGTCCGGTGACCACCGCGTCGGTGGTCGAACACCTCCGTGCCCAATTGGCCGCCAGCAGCGTCCGCAGCGAAGCAGAGGCTCGAGCGGTGCTGCGCGAAGTACTCATCCGAGAACTCAACCCGGCACTGGACCGTTCCATCAGAGCGCTGCCGCACGCCGAGAAGCCGTCGGTGCTCCTGGTGGTCGGAGTCAACGGCACCGGAAAGACCACCACGGTCGGCAAGCTGGCCCGGGTTCTGGTGGCTGACGGGCGCCGGGTCGTGCTCGGCGCGGCCGACACATTCCGGGCGGCCGCGGCTGATCAACTGCAGAGCTGGGCCGCGCGGGTCGGCGCGGAGGTGGTCCGTGGCGCCGAGGGCGCCGATCCGGCATCGGTCGCCTTCGATGCGGTGGACAGGGGAATCGCCATCGGTGCCGACGTCGTCGTCATCGACACTGCGGGCCGGTTGCATACCAAGACGGGTCTGATGGACGAGCTCGGCAAGGTTAAACGCGTGGTGGAAAAGCGGGCCGCCGTCGATGAGGTACTGCTCGTTCTCGATGCCACTATCGGACAGAATGGACTGGCACAGGCCCGGGTGTTCGCCGACGTCGTCGATATCACTGGCGTCGTCCTGACCAAACTGGACGGAACTGCCAAGGGCGGCATCGTGTTCCGGGTGCAACAGGAACTCGGCGTGCCGGTGAAGCTCGTCGGTCTCGGGGAAGGGCCCGATGATCTGGCACCCTTCGAGCCGGCTGCATTCGTCGATGCACTGCTGGGCTGAGGTACCCGCGGATCCTGCCGAGACGAATCGCGCCATGTAACAACAGCGAAACGTAGTCCGGCCATCCGTTCACAGACACGAAACACCAGAGCGTCTTCCCGGAAACAACCACTGCGCACTGTTCTACCTAAGTCGTCGGTGCTCGACCGCGACTCCGAAGGAGGGAACTGCGAGTGGACCAATTCCCGGTAATGGGTGTGCCGGACACCGGTGACACAGCGTGGATGCTGGCGAGTTCGGCGCTGGTATTGCTGATGACACCGGGTCTGGCATTTTTCTACGGTGGCATGGTGCGCGCCAAGGGTGTGCTCAACATGATCATGATGAGCATCAGCGCCATGGGCGTCGTGACGGTGCTCTGGGTGCTGTACGGCTACTCGCTGGCCTTCGGCAATGACGTCCACAACCTCTTCGGTGATCCGAGTCAGTACTTTGGGCTCAAAGGATTGATCGGCGGTAACGCCGTCGCCGAGGTGATCGCCGATCCCAGCGCGGGCATTGTCGCGGCCGAAGAGATCGGCATCCCGTTAGCGG
This sequence comes from Mycolicibacterium sp., assembly GCF_016462945.1. GTDB lineage: Bacteria > Actinomycetota > Actinomycetes > Mycobacteriales > Mycobacteriaceae > Mycobacterium. The sequence continues at coordinate 5,237 of NZ_JAEMSG010000107.1, forward strand.
GAACGATTCCACAGACGGTGTTCGTCGCGTTTCAGCTGATGTTCGCCATCATCACCGTCGCACTGATCTCCGGCGCGGTGGCGGATCGTCTGAAGTTCGGCGGCTGGCTGGTGTTCGCCGGGCTGTGGGCGACATTCGTGTACTTCCCGGTGGCGCACTGGGTTTTCGCGTTCGACGGCGTCACCGCTGAGACCGGTGGATGGATCGCCACCAAACTGAAGGCGATCGACTTCGCAGGCGGAACCGCGGTGCACATCAACGCCGGTGTCGCCGGCCTGGTGCTGGCCATCGTCCTCGGCAAGCGGTCGGGCTGGCCGGGAACACCGATGCGTCCGCACAACCTGCCCTTCGTGATGCTGGGCGCGGGTCTGCTGTGGTTCGGCTGGTACGGGTTCAACGCGGGTTCTGCGGTCTCCTCCGGGGGTATCGCGGGCACCACATTCATCACCACCACCATCGCCACCGCCGCAGCCATGCTGGGCTGGCTGCTCACCGAGCGCATCCGCGACGGCCATGCCACCACCCTGGGTGCGGCCTCGGGCGTGGTGGCCGGATTGGTCGCCATCACCCCGTCGTGCTCATCAGTCAACGTGGTGGGCGCCCTGGCGATCGGCGCCGGGGCGGGAATCCTCTGCGCCCTGGCGGTCGGACTGAAATTCAAATTCGGCTTCGACGATTCGCTCGACGTCGTCGGCGTGCACCTGGTCGGCGGGTTATTCGGCACCCTGATGATCGGCCTGGTCGCCGCGCCAGAGGCTCCCGCGGCCGTCGCCGGCCTGTTCTACGGCGGCGGAACCGACCAGTTGTGGCGTCAGGCCGTGGGCGCGTTCGCGGTTCTGGGGTACTCGGCCGTCGTCACGGCTATCTTGGCCTTGCTCTTGAAATACACCATCGGACTGCGGCTTGACCGCGAGGCCGAGGCGGCCGGTATCGACGAAGCCGAACACGCGGAGACCGCGTACGACTTCGCGATGTCCGGTGGCGGCTCGGTTCTCTCTCGGCACGGCGCGGAGGTATGAGGGATATGAAGCTGATAACTGCGATCATCAAGCCGTTCACACTCGAGGACGTCAAAAACGGTCTGGAGGAGTTGGGCGTTCACGGTATGACGGTCAGCGAAGTCCAGGGCTACGGGCGACAGAAGGGCCATACCGAGGTCTACCGCGGAGCCGAGTACGCCGTCGACTTCGTGCCCAAGGTCAGAGTCGAGGTGGTCGTCGATGACGCCGCTGCCGACAGGGTGGTGGACACTATCGTGGCTGCTGCCCGCACCGGCAAGATCGGTGACGGCAAGGTCTGGGTCAGCCCGGTGGAGACCATAGTCCGGGTTCGCACCGGAGAGCGGGGAACCGACGCTCTCTAGAGGAGCGGAGGACACCACATGACAAAGCGGGCAAGCGACTCCGCCGCCGGCAGGTGGAAACTTCCGGCGACGGAGTCGCTGCACCCCGCCACTGATCTCGCGGCCGCGAATCGGCAACTTCTCGACGGTGGCCCGCGGCGCCTAGACGCTGAGGCGCTGCGTGAAGCACTGGTGGACCTGAATCAGTTGTGGCTGATCACCAAAGCCGCCGAAATCGGCATCACGGCCACCAGTGGGTTCGCCATCGTCGCCACCGGTGGACTGGGCCGACGCGAACTTGCTCCCTATTCGGACCTTGATCTCATGCTGTTGCATGACAATATGCCCACCGATGTGGTGACCCAGGTCGCCGAACTGTTGTGGTATCCGCTGTGGGACGCCAATATTCGGCTCGACCACAGCGTGCGGACTCCTCCGGAGGCACTGCAGGTGGCCGGTGGTGAGATGTCGGCCGGGCTGGCGATGCTCGAGGCCCGGCATATCGCCGGCGACGAGGATTTGTCGTCGTCGCTGATCGGTGGAGCACGCCGGCAGTGGCGTGCCGGCATCTCGTCACGTTTCGACGAACTCGTAGAACAGGCCAGTGCCCGCTGGCAACGCAGTGGTCAGATTGCCCACCGGGCCGAACCCGACCTCAAGAGTGGAATGGGCGGCCTGCGCGACATCCAATTGCTCAACTCGTTGGCGATCGCACAACTTGCCGACGTCCACCCGGGCAGTGCCCCGGACTCGTCGGCCGGTTCGCTGGCGTCGGCGCACCTGGCGCTACTCAACGTCCGCACCGAACTGCACCGGGTATCCAAACGCAGCCGCGATCAACTGCTGGCCCAGTATGCCGATGAGACCGGTGCCGCGCTGGGCGTCGGTGACCGGTTCGAACTGGCCCGGGTACTCTCCGACGCCGCCCGAACCGTGAGCTACTACGTCGACACCGGCCTGCGAACCGCCGCCAACTCACTTCCGCGCCGCGGTCTTTCGGCGCTTCGCCGTCCGGTCCGCAGACCCTTGGACGAGGGTGTGGTCGAATTCGCCGGTGAGGTGGTCCTGGCCCGCAACGCCAAGCCGCAACGCGATCCCGGTCTCACGCTGCGGGTCGCCGCGGCCTCGGCGACGACCGGCATTCCGATGGCGGCATCCACCCTGGGTCGGCTGGCCGAGACCGCGCCGGAGCTGCGCACGCCCTGGCCACGTGACGCACTCGATGACCTACTGGTTCTACTGACAGCCGGGCCGACGATGGTGACCACGATCGAGGCGCTGGATCGGACGGGTCTGTGGGGGAGGCTTTTCCCGGAGTGGGGTGCAGTACGAGATCTTCCGCCGCGTGATCCGATCCATATCTGGACGGTGGACCGCCATTTGGTCGAAACTGTTTCCCGTGCAAGCAGATTCACGACCCAGGTGTCACGACCTGATTTGCTGGTATTGGGTGCCCTCCTCCACGATATCGGCAAGGGCCGCGGTGACGATCACAGCGTAATCGGCGCAGATCTGGCCGTCCGAGTGGGAAATCGGCTGGGGTTGTGGCCTTCTGACGTCCGACTGTTATCGGAGATGGTTCGTCATCACCTCCTGCTGCCATCAACGGCCACCCATCGCGATCTTGCCGACCCGGCGACCGCCGCCAGTGTTGTGGAGGCAATCGATCGCGATCCGGTGTTGCTCGAATTGCTGGCCGTCCTCTCCGAGGCCGACTCGTTGGCCACCGGGCCGGGAGTGTGGGGTGACTGGAAGGCCGCGCTGATCGGCGATCTGGTGCGCCGCTGTCGCATACTGCTTGCCGGTGATGAAGAACCGCATCCGGAACCTATTCCGGCCGAACATCTTCTGATCGCCCGTGATGGTGCGGTGCACGTCGAGATGGTGCCGGGGGATTCGCCACATACCTTCGCAGTGACGATGATCGCCCCGGATCGACGCGGTCTGCTGTCCAAGGCTGCCGGGGTGCTGGCACTGAACTCGCTGAGCGTGCATTCGGCGACGGTCAACAGCGCGGACGGATCAGCCATCAACACCTTCGTGGTATCCCCGCTGTTCGGCTCCCCTCCGGCACCTGAACTGGTGCGGCAGCAGTTCATCCTTGCCCTCGACGGCGAACTCGACGCCATCGAGTCGCTGCAGAAGCGCGACCACGAAACATCCCGGTACGGCAGTGAACCGGCGGGTGCACCCAAGCCCGCTGTGCCTGCGGCAGCCCCGGCCCCGCCGAAGATACTCTGGCACGACGGCGGTCAGCCGGGCCGGCAATTGGTCGAGGTTCGTGCCTCCGATCGCACCGGATTGCTGGCCGTGCTGACGGCGGTGTTTGAACGCGCCGGCGTGGATATCGCCTGGGCGAAGATCACCACCCTGGGCTCCTCGGTGATCGACGTGTTCGCCATCTCGGCACCCGGATCCGCCGCCGCGGGCGATGAACTGGAGCACGATCTGTACGCCGCTCTTCCGGCCCCGCCGCCGGTCAAGCCCGCAGCCGACGCCGGCTAGTAATCGAACAAACAGTGAACGGTCTTTTAATTCCAGGTAATGCGTACTGAGCCGACGGAAGCGATGCGCCTCATCTGCGATTTTGTCTGAACGTTCAGTTGAAGCGGGTGTAGTGTCCGTCTGTCGGTAGTGGTGCGACAAGAAGTGGAATTGAATGCCCCCAGACACCAACGTTTTCGAGCGTGCCGGTGAGTGGCTTCGATGCGCCCTGCACACCCACTCCACGGTGAGTGACGGCGACCTGCCGCCACGAGCGGTCGCACGCCAGTATGCGACCGCCGGATTCGACGTGCTTGCCCTGACCGACCACTGGCGTCTCGCGACGGTCGACGACGTGCCGGAGATTATGATGGTGCCGGCGGCAGAACTGACCGTGGACCTCGGCCCCGTCGGTTGGACCGCCGATCTGCTGGTCTACGGGATTCACGAGATCCCGGAGGATCCGGGCGGTGATCGCCGAAACTGGATGATCAACGTCGAAGAGCATTGGGAACAGCGGACCTTTCCGTCCGTTGAGGCTGGAGCGCTGTGGGCGCGCGACCAGGGCGGTGTCGCCTATCTCGCGCACCCCTACTGGACAGGTGCGGGGTCATATGCCTTCGATAATGCGCCGCACCTGGCCGGCGTCGAGATGTACAACGGAAGTAGCGAATGCGAAGGCGGGCGAGGTGACTCGTCGTTGCTGTGGGATGAAGGACTGCAACGCGGCCTGAAGTTGCACGGTATCGCCACCGACGACTCACATATGCCGCTCTTCGATATCGGCCTGGCCTGGACGTGGGTCAAGGTAACTGAACGCACGCCGAGTGCAGTGGTTCATGCCCTGCGCGTCGGCGATTCCTATTGCTCGACCGGACCGCGAATTCTGGAGGTACACACCGATGACAAGGGAATCGAAATCCACTGCACGCCCGCGAGGGCGGTTCACGTGACCACGAGTCGGGAGAACGGCGCAAGCATCACCGCCGGGCGTGGCGGACGCCGCTGTGGCCGCATCCTTGAAACCGATGGCACGGGGCTCATTACCCGGGCCTTCGTCGAGGTTCCGGGAGACGTTGATTATCGACGGGTGCGCGTCGTCGGCGCCGCCGGCGACCAGGCATGGACGAACGTCCTGTGAGCGCCCGGGTGGGACGCGTCGGACGTCGCGTTGCGGCCGTGTTTGCCGTTCTCGTGTTAGTGCTCGCCGGTTGCGCCAAGGGCGGCGG